>JAGXBI010000330.1 GCA_018971155.1 Burkholderiales bacterium | reverse complement strand
ATGAATCCGAATTTTTCCCGCCTCCGTGAATTTGTGATGGCCTTTGGTGCGTTGGTGGCCGCTCGACCGGGCGAGGCCCGGTTGTTGCAGGAAGGGGCCCCGCTGCTGGCCGGCCTGGTGTCGGTCGACGATTGGCTGCCGGACGAATTTGCTCAGGCCGCCCCAACGCACTACACGCAATACCTACTGCATGCCGATTCCGAGCAGCGCTTTTCGATCGTCAGTTTCGTGTGGGGCCCCGGACAGTCGACGCCTATCCACGATCACACGGTATGGGGAATCATAGGTTTGTTGCGTGGCGCCGAATATTCCCAGCCCTATCGCCTGTCGCCCGGGGATCGGCCCATCGCGCAGGGCCCGGCGAGGCGACTGGAGCCGGGGCAGGTCGAAGTCGTCTCGCCGACGGTGGGTGACGTCCATCAGGTGCGCAACGCGTTCGACGATCGCGTCTCGATCAGCATCCACGTCTATGGCGCAAATATCGGCGGCGTCCAGCGTTCGGTCTATCTGCCAGAAGGTGGCCGCAAAAGCTTCGTCTCCGGCTATTCGAACGCCGTCTTGCCCAATATCTGGAGCATCACCGCATGAGGTGATCCGGTCTGGGCGCTTGCACGAGTGCACCACGGCATGCGACGGGGCAGGGCGCCGACTGGCGCTGCGGCCTTACGTCGTCTCGGGAGACTTCACCAGCAGCAGCGGCAAAGTCGAGATGCGCAGCAGCGCTTCCGCCACGCTGCCCAGCAGCAGCCGGGTCACGCCGTGCCGGCCGTGCGTGCCCAGCACCACCACGTCGGCTTTCCAGGCGGTTGCCTCGGCGAGGATGGCCTCGGCGATGGTTTGCGCCCCGACGTCGAGATCGAGCCGCTTGCTGTCGGCGGCGATACCCTTGGCCTGCAACGGTGCCAGCGCCGCCTGCAGGATATCGTCGGCGTCCTTCTCCAGCACCGCTTGCGTGTCGACCGGTACAAAACCGGCATAGGCCCCGGCCGCCGATGGGTCGAGCATCGGCGGCACGACCGACACCAGATGGATCCTGCCTTGTGTGAGACCGACCAGCTTGACGGCTTCGTCAAGCGCGCGTTGCGACGGCGTGCTGCCGTCGACGGCAACCAGTATGCGTTCGTACATAAGCGGTTCTCTCGATGAGGCGGCGATCTGCGGGCATCGGCGCGGTTAGGGAGGACGACACCGCCATTGTCGCACCGGCAGGCGGCATCGTCATCAGCAGTGCAAATTAATCGACAGGCTTCAATTCGGTGCCGCCTTGCACGCGATCAGCATCGAGCGCGTGGCATCGTCATCGTCGTTGCGCTGGATCACGTCGAAACCGGCGGCGCCGCATTGCTTGGCCGCGCGCGAGTGGCATAAGTCCCACGAGCTGCCCGGACAGGCGATCAGGTCGGTCGGCCGATTGTCGGACGTGAACAGCGGCGGGGCCGAACTGCAGGCAGTCAAGACAAGCGCGCTCAAGCAGATGGCTGTTTTCATGACGAGAGAGTTTGCCAAGGAAATCCGGATGCCGGGAGTATAGCGCGGCGTCGCGCCCTTGCGCGGCGGCCCCGATGCAAGGAATGGCAGGCCGCGCTACATTAATATTTGAGGCGTTACCTGCGCCGCCTGGCGCGGCCACCCCGTCCTGCTTTGTGTTTCATGGAGGCATCCAGTGCACCCCTCGCCGACGACATCTTTCACTCCCGAAGCGCTTGCCGCTTTTGCCGTCGACCTCGCCCAGGCGGTGCGGCCGATTGCGCAACGGTGGTTTCGCCGCCCGCTCGAGGTCGACAGCAAAGCCGACCAGAGCCCGGTGACCATCGCTGACCGCGAGATCGAACAAGCCTTGCGCCAACGCATTGCCGAACGTTTTCCGCAGCATGGCATCCTGGGTGAGGAATTTGGCCTGGCGCATGGCGAAGCCGAATATGTCTGGTCGATCGATCCGATCGATGGCACGCGCAGTTTCATCTCGGGGTATCCGCTGTGGGGCACGCTGCTGGCGCTGCTGCATCACGGCGAGCCCATGCTCGGGGTGATCGACGTGCCGATGTTGAACGAATGCTGGGTCGGCGCTCGCAGTTTCGGCACGCGCCTGAATGGCCAGCCATGCCACACCGGCACCCGCGAGCAGTTGGCCGACGCGACGCTCTATGCCACCACACCCGATATTTTCAACCCGGCCGAACTTGCCGTGTTCGACGCGCTGAGCCATCGCGTCGGCATGCGCCGTTTCGGCGGCGACTGCTACAGCTACGCGTTGCTCGCCAGCGGACATGTCGATCTCGTCATGGAGGCGGGCCTGCAGGCATACGACTACCTTGCGCTTGCGCCGGTCATCGAGGGCGCCGGAGGCGTCATCACCGACTGGCAAGGACGGGCCCTGACGATGCGCTCTGGCTCGCAGGTGCTGGCCGCAGCGAATCTCGAACTCCATCGGCAGGCCCTGGATGCGATTCGTGCCGCCTCACCCGGGTAAGCGTTTGTAACAATCAACGCACAAATCCTTACAGCGCGAGCGCAAGGCACCCTTTAACATGAAGCGCAAATCGCATCGCAGAAGGAACTCGCATGAACCTCACCTGGTTTTTCATGGCGGCTGCCATTTCGGTGGCTGCCGCTCTGTTCGCGCCGGTGTCGTCGGCGCAACCGCAATCGAACGTGACGGTGATGATCGACCGGGCACCGCCGCCGCCCGTCTACGAACGGATGCCGCCGCCGCGTCGCGGCTATGTCTGGTCCCCGGGGTACTGGCGCTGGACCGGCCGGCGCCATATTTGGGTCAACGGACAATGGGTGCGCGCGCGCCGCGGTTACCGGTACCAGCCGCCGCACTGGGTCCGCGATGGACGCGAGTGGCGGTTTCATCCGGGCGACTGGCATCGCTAGCAGCCCGGTGTCGGCGGCAGCGCCGTCGGGTAGGCCTTACGCGGAGGGTGCCGTGGTTTGCTTGAGCGCATCCAAAGCGCGTTCGCGCGCCGCCTGGTGCGCCACGATCGGCGCGGGGTAGGTTCGGCCGAGCGTCAGTCCTGCCGCATCGCGTTGCGCTGGCGAAGCGTCCCACGGGTGATGCACGACGGAGGCCGGCAAGCCGTCCAGCTCCGGCACCCAGCGTTTCACGTACGCGGCCTGGGGATCGAATTTCTCGGCTTGCAGCACCGGATTGAAAATGCGGAAATACGGCGCCGCATCGACCCCGGAACCCGCCACCCATTGCCAACTCGATGGGTTGCTGGCCGGATCGGCGTCCACCAGCGTATCCCAGAACCACGCCTCGCCGTGGCGCCAGTCGAGCAGCAGATGCTTGGCCAGGAACGATGCGCATACCATGCGCACGCGATTGTGCATCCAGCCGGTGGCCCAGAGTTCGCGCATGCCGGCGTCCACCAGTGGATAGCCGGTACGGCCCTGTTGCCAGGCCCGCAGCGCAGCCGCATCGGTGCGCCAGGGCATTGCATCGAAGCGCGCCTGGAAATTGCGGCGCGCGAGATCGGGGAAATGATAAAGCTGGTGGTACGAGAACTCGCGCCAGCCGAGTTCGGCCAGCAGCTTGTCCAGGTCAGTCTGGGTCGCTCGCGTCGATCCGGCTCGCAGCGCCGCTTTGGCCGCGTGCCAGATTTGACGGGGCGACAGATGGCCAAAGCGCAGATACGGCGACAGGCGACTCGTGCCGGCGACGTGGGGCAGGTCGCGGTTGTCGGCGTAACCGGCAAGCCCATCTTCCAGGAAGGCATCGAGCTGCTCGTGCGCGGCAGCCTCGCCGCGCCGCCACGCGCGACGCAACCCGTCGGCCCAGTCCGGTGCGCTCGGCTCGAGCCGCAGGCTGGCAAGCGGCACCGTGCGCATCTGCCCCGGCCACGGGTGAAAGGTCAGGGTGCCGGGCGCGGGCAAGGCTGCGGCCGGTTCATCCTGCCGCAAACACGCCCGCCAGTAGGCCGTGAAAACGCGAAACGGCTGCCCGGCGCCATTGAGAATCGTCCAGGGCTCGGTCAGCAATTGACCGTTGCTGCTGCGCACCGTGATGCCGCGCGCTTCCAGATTTTTTTTCAGGCCGCTATC
>JAGXBI010000329.1 GCA_018971155.1 Burkholderiales bacterium | reverse complement strand
CGCCGGTCTGGCGCACGCTCAGCGTTTCTTCCAGGCGGCGTCGAACCAACATGCCGGCAGGCGCGGCGAGCACCCCCACCACGAACGGCAAACGCCAGCCCCAAGCCAGCACCTGCGCTCGGTCGAGCGAGGCGTGCACCAGCGTGGCTACCAGCGCGCCCAGCGCCAGGCCCAGCGCCGACGCGGCGAAATTCCAACTGGCAAAGAAGGCGCGGCTGTTGTCGTCGGCGTATTCGACCAGCAGCGTGGTGCCGGGGCCGAACTCGCCGCCCGCGGCAAAACCCTGAATAATGCGGGCGCTCAGCACGATGAGCGGCGCGGCCATGCCGATCGCCGCGTATGGCGGTGCGCAGGCGATCATCGCGCAACTGAGCGCCATCAGCATGATGGTGAGCACCATCGCTTTCTTGCGGCCAACCCGGTCCGCGTAAGCGCCGATCACGATACCGCCGAGCGGGCGCACGACGAACCCCACGCCGAACACCGCGATCGACAGCAGGAACTGATTCACCGGCGAGGCCGCCGGAAAAAACAATTGCCCAATCTGGATCGCAAAAAAGCTATAGATCGTGAAGTCGTAAAATTCGAGCGCGGCGCCGATCGTCGTCGCGGCAATGACGCTCGTGCTCGACAGACCGGCCTTTTCCAATGCAAGCGTTGACACGATATGGCTCCCCAAGCGGTGATGGCGAAATCGACCTGAGTTATCATATATGAGAAAAATAAAATTCTCGTATACGATAAAACCCTAATCAACGTGGGAAGACTCATGGCAAAACCGGCCACCCCTGCGGCGAACGCCTCGACCCCGGGCGCGCCCCTGGTGCTCGATCACAAGACCGTGGGCGCGCGCATCCGGCAAGCACGCAAGACGCGCGGCTTGACGCTGGCGGCTCTGTCCGAGCTTTCAGGGATTGCGGTATCCACCATCTCGAAAGCCGAACGCGGCGATATTGCGTTGACGTACGATAAATTCGCTGCGCTTGCTCACGCCCTGGCGCTGGAATTCGACCAACTCTTCGGGCGCACGAGCGACGCGGCCACCGGCCCGTTGCCACCCTCGTTCACGGCGGCCGGCGAAGAAGTGATTTACGAGACACCGACCTATCGCTACGGAATGCTCGCCAACGATCTGACCGGCAAGCGCATGGTGCCGATGCGCGGCCATATCCGCGCGCGATCGATGAGCGAGTTTCCCGATTACATCCGGCACGCCGGCGAGGAGTTCGTGTACGTGCTGAGCGGGACGCTCGAACTTCGCTTCGAGAACGGTCGCGCCTACCATCTGAAGACCGGCGACAGCCTGTATTTCGACAGCGCCGTGGGCCATGTCTATCTATCGACCGGCAAGCGGGATGCGGAGTTGCTGGTGTGCTGCGCCGACGCCCATGTCCGGCTCCCGGATGGCGTTATCTGAGTGGGCGAATTCATGGGATGCCAACGCGTAAACGATGACGGCCCGGGCGCAAGCGCCCGAGCCGTCATGCGGATGTTGCGGCTATCGCCTTACAGAATCTTCGCGAGAAAATTCTTCGTGCGTTCGGCCTGCGGATTCGAGAAAATTTCCTTCGGCTTGCCTTCCTCGACGATATAACCGCCATCCATGAAGATGACGCGATGCCCGACTTCGCGGGCAAAGCCCATCTCATGGGTGACCACGACCATCGTCATGCCCTCGACCGCCAGGTTCTTCATGACCTGCAGCACCTCGCCGACCATTTCGGGGTCGAGCGCGGAGGTCGGCTCGTCGAACAGCATCACGTCGGGCTGCATGGCCAGCGCGCGGGCAATCGCCACGCGCTGCTGCTGGCCGCCCGAGAGCTGGTCGGGGTAGCTCGTTTCCTTGCCCGACAGGCCCACCTTGGCCAGCAATTCGCGCGCGATCCTGTTGCTGTCTTCGACCGACATCTTCTTGACCTTGCGCGGGCCGATCGTGATGTTCTCCAGGATCGTCAGGTGCTTGAACAGATTGAACTGCTGGAACACCATGCCCACGTGCTGGCGCAGCTTGTGGATATTCGTCTTCGGGTCGGTCAGTTTCATGCCGGCGATTTCGATTTCGCCGCTGGTGACCTCTTCCAGCCCATTGAGACAGCGCAGGAAGGTGCTCTTGCCGCTGCCTGACGGGCCGATGACGACCACCACCTCCTGCGCATCCACGTGATTGTTGATGCCCTTGAGGATCTCGTGGTGACCGAAGGATTTATGGAGATTCTTAACGTTTATCAACTTGAAGCCTCCTCTCCATATAAGACGCGCACTTCGATACAGAGAAGATGATGACGAAGTACAGGGTAGCGATCAGGCCCCAGATCTTGAACGAGGCAAAGGTCGACGCGATCACGATTTCGCCCTTGTAGACGAGTTCGATGATGCCCACCGGCGCCAGCAGCGAGGTGTCCTTGATCGTTTGCGCGGCCTGATTGACCAGCGGCGGGATCATGCGCTTGAAGGCCTGCGGCAGCACGATGTAGCGCATCGTCTGGAAGCCGGTCATGCCGATGCTCGAGGCCGCCTCTTTCTGGCCGCGGTCGACGCCCAGAATGCCGGCACGAATGATTTCCGTGACGTAGGCGCCCTCGTTCAGGCTGAGCGTGAAGGCCGCCGCCAGAATCGGATAAGTCAGTTGCCCGAACCATTCGTTGACCGGCAGGATCGCCGGCAGGCCGAGCACGATAAAGAAAAGCTGCACCAGCAGCGGCGTGGAACGGAAGATCTCGACATACGCCGAGGAGATCCAGTTCAGCACGCCAAAGCGGGACAGGCGCATCAGCGCCGCGATCAGACCGATGATCACCATCAGGACGATGGCCACCAGAGAGTACTGGATCGTCAGGCGCAAGCCGTCGAGGATGACGGGCAGGTTTTGCCAGATTACATTCATAAGCCTTGGCCTATATTGCTCGCGATGACTTGGTTTGTTGCCATGGATTGTCCGGGCCGCCGTAAATAAAACGCGCAGTGCAACCTCCGCACCGCGCGCTCGTTTGCCAACCCGGCAATGAATGAAAGCTTAGTCGCTCACCGCCACGGCAGCCGGCTTCTCGACGCCGTTGACCGCGCCGCTCACATCGCCGCCGAAATACTTCACGAACAGCTGGTGATACTCGCCGCTCTTCTTGATCTTGGCCAGGCCGTCGTTGATCTTCTTGACCAGCGTCGGATCCTTTTTGCTGATGGCAATACCGTAGTATTCGCCGGTCAGCAGCGGGCCCACGACCTTCACGTTCGGATGCGCGGTCTTGAAGTTCACGTTGACCGGGTTGTCGAACACCACGGCATCGGCGCCGCCGGTTTCGAGCGCCTGGTAGGCCGTGTCGATGTCCTGGAATTGCTTGATGTAGTTCGGATCGATGCCGTGGCTGGTCATGTAGTCAACCGACGAGGTGGCCTTCTTGGTGGCAACGACGTGGCCCTTCAGATCAGCGAAATCCTTGATTTTCGAATCTTTCATGACCAGCACCGACAGGCCCGACTTGTAGTAGGCGTCGCTGAAGTCGACGCTCTGCATGCGGCTTTTCTTGATCGTGATGCCGGCAACCGCGGCGTCGACCGAACCCGCCTGCAGGCTGGGGATGATCCCGTTGAACGGCATCGTCTTGATCTCGACGGTCATGCCTTCGGCCTTGGCGATGGCTTCGATCATGTCGATGTCGAAACCCGTCACCTTGCCGTTGACTTCGGTTTCAAACGGCGGGAAGGTGGTGTCGGCGCCCACGACGATGGACGTCTTGCCGGCCGCCGAGGCAGTCGTGGCACAAACGGAAAAAGCCAGTCCAGCGATCAACGCAGCGGCAATTGAGCTAACAAGTGATTTGTTTTTCAAGGAAATTCTCCTTTTTGAGGAATTATTTCAACCCGGAACAATACTGATGAATATTATTCTTATTGGGCCCCTTTTTTCAGTATGAGAGCGATGGAGTTCGGAAGTCAAGATGAAATCCGGCCGCAACCCGCGCCCGCTTACACAAAAAAGATGCGGCATTCTAAGAGGATGCCGGCCCGACGTCCAGTGGCAAAAAGTGATAAATCCGCAATGCCGCGCGCCACAAGCGGTTGC
>JAGXBI010000328.1 GCA_018971155.1 Burkholderiales bacterium | reverse complement strand
CCGCCGCCGCGCGCACGAAGCGATTCGCCGCGAACGGGTCGGAGTCCTCGAATTCGACGATCAGGCATCGATCGCCGGACGGCACGATAACCGGCGCCATGGCGCTGCCGCGTCGTATTCCCTATTTCGCGAACAGCGAGGCCATATCGGCGAATGCCTTGATTTCGACGGCATTGCCCGACGGATCGAGAAAGAACATCGTCGCCTGCTCACCCACCTCCCCTTTGAAGCGGATATGCGGCTCGATAATGAACTTCACGCCCGCCTGAGTCAGCTTGTCGGCCATCGCCTGCCATTGCGGCATCGTCAGGACCACGCCAAAGTGGCGCACCGGCACAGCGTCGCCGTCGACCGCGCTGGTCTGACGGTGCCCGGCCTCTTCAGGCGCGAGGTGCGCGACGATCTGGTGGCCATAGAAGTTGAAATCCACCCATTCAGGCGCGCTGCGCCCCTCGGGGCATCCGAGCAGTTCGCCGTAGAACGCTCGCGCGGCGGCGATGCTGTGAACCGGAAAGGCCAGGTGAAAAGGAGGAATAGTCGCGCTCGTTTGGCTCATGTCGTGGCAACTCGAAGTGGGGATGAAAGGGGTTCGGTCGATGTGCCATGCGTTGACCGGGCAAGATCAACCTTACCGGCAACCATTATATGCATGATGAAAATTGCTTAAAAGCGATATATTTTTGAGCTTACAATCATTTTTTTCGATGAATTGCCATGCTGCGCGAACTCAAGACATTCATGGCCGTCGCCGAACACGGCACATTCGCCGCCGCCGGCGCGCATATCGGACTGACGCAATCGGCCGTCAGCGCGCAAATACAGCGCCTGGAGGAAGAGCTCGGCATCGCGTTGTTCGACCGTACCGGCCGTTCCGCGCGCCTGAACAGCGATGGCCGCCAAACGCTGGCGTTGGCCGGCGAATTGATGACGCTCTATGCCCGTCTGGGCCGGCAGGGTGAAGCCGCCGAGAAAAGCGGCATGCTGCGCGTGGGCGCGATCGCGTCGGCGCAGGTGTCGCTACTGGCCAGTGCGATCGAAAAATTCCGGCAGCGGCTGCCGGGCTGGCGGCTGCGCATCGTGCCCGGCGTTTCGCTGAACCTGCTGAGCCAGGTCGACGCGGGCGAGATCGACATCGCCGTGCTGATTCGTCCGCCCTTTGCGCTGCCGTCCGAGTTGACATGGCGTCCGCTGGTCAAGGAACCGTTCGTGCTGCTCGTGCCCGAGGCCGTCGCCGGGCAGCCGTGGCGCGCCCTGCTCCGGCACGCGCCGTTCATCCGCTACGACCGCAATTCGTTTGGCGGCCGGCTGGTCGAACGCTTCCTGCGACGTGCGCGATTGAACGTGCAGGACGTTGTCGAACTCGACGAATTGCAGGCTATCGTGCAACTCGTCTCGCACGGCGTGGGGGTGGCGCTGGTACCCAGGGCGGCCGCGCTCGGCGCCTGGCCGGCCGGGGTTCGCGCGCTGGAGCTGGGCGACGCCACCTTCCACCGCGAAATCGGCCTGATCGAGCGCCCCCGGCAAAGCCCCGATCACGCGGCGCATCAATTCGCCGACGAGGTCGGCCGCGCGGCCGAGGCGATCGCCCGGACGTGAGCCGCGCCGGCGGCACAGGCCCCGGCGCCCTGCCCGCGCCGGCTTATCCGGAGACCACTTCCAGCAGGCGTTCCTTGGCGTAATCGACGAACGCCCCCGCGAGTTGCGACAGCGGCCACTGATTCGACACAACCAGTGAATACTCCGAACAGATCTCCGGAATGAACGGTTTGACCACCACCCGCCCGGCGGCGTATCGCGCGGTAATCGGATCGATCAGCGCAACCCCGGCGCCGTGTTGCACCAGCACGCACAGTGTCGCCGACAGCTGCGACTCCGAAGTAATGACGCGATCGATGCGCCGCGCGGCGAACTCCCGATCGATCGCCACCCGACCATCGAACTCCTTGGGAAACGAGACGAACGACTCGCCATGCAGATCCTCCGGCGTGATCACCGGGCGCTCGGCCAAACGGTGGCCCAGCGGCAGGACGCAACGCATCGGCGCCTTCACGATAAGCTGGACGTGCGCTCCGGGGTGGGTCAGCGGATGGGCAATGAAACCCACGTCGCAGCGCCGGCCGACGACCAGATCGACCACCGTCCGGGAACTGTGTATGAGCAGCGTGGTGTCGATGCCGGGATGCTCGCGCAAGAAGCCAGTGAGCGCGGTCGGCAGAAATTCCAGCGCGATGGCCGGCGCGCCGGCGATATGCAGCGAACCGCGCCGCAGCGACTTGATCTGCTCGGCGGTCTGCGCAATGCGCTCCATACCGGCAAAAGAACGCTCCACTTCCTCGAACAGCGCCTGCCCTTCGGGCGTCGGATGCAAGCGGCCGTTGGCGCGATCGAACAGCGGGAAGCCGACATCGGCCTCCAGGTCGTTGATCAGGCGTGTGACCGCCGGCTGCGAGATATGCAGCATCTGTGCGGCGCGCGTCACGGTCTGCCGCAACATCAGTGCATGAAAAGCTTCAAGCTGTCGGATTTTCATAGGGAACCGCCGGATCGGCCGTATAACATTTGCGTATGAATGACGCAAAAAATGTGATTTGACTTCATCTTTCTTGGCGACGATTATTCGGAAAATCAAGCTGATAGTAAAGAAAAAAACGTTGTCGCCCCTATAACATGCTTGTAGCCAGGAGGTTGTGAAAATGAGTTTATCCCCCGTATTGCGTCAATTCGGACTCGCGGCCGCGGTAGCTGCCGTGATATCGGTCGGCGTCACGAACGCCCACGCCACCACCACGCTGTACGTCGGTGCCTATGGCGGATCGTTCGAGCAAATGCTGAGAAAAGACGTCATCCCCCCGTTCGAAAAAAGCAACGGGGACGTCAAGGTCGTCACCGTGCCGGGCGACTCCACCACGACGCTGGCCAAGCTGGAGGCGCAAAAGGGCAAGGCCGGCATCGACGTGGCCTTCCTCGACGACGGCCCGATGTACCAGGCGATCCAGTTGGGCCTGTGCGGCAAGCTCACGGATGCGCCGGTCTACAAAGACCTTTACGACATCGCCCGCTTCAAGGGCGATCGCGCCGTAGCGGTCGGCCTGATCGCCACCGGCATCGCCTACAACACGCATCTGTTCAAGCAAAAGGGCTGGGCGCCGCCGACTTCCTGGAAGGACCTGGCCGATCCGAAATACAAGGGCCTGCTGGTGATGCCTAGCATCATCAACACTTATGGGTTGCACGCGCTCTTGATGGAGGCCAAGCTCAACGGCGGCAGTGAAACGAACATCGACCCGGGCTTCGCGGTCATGAAAAAGTCGATCGCTCCGAACGTGCTGTCGTTCGATCCGTCGCCGGGAAAAATCGCGCAGATGTTCGGCGACGACGAAATTGCGCTGGCGGTATGGGGCAACGGCCGCGTGCAGGCGCTGCGCGACCAGGGCCTGCCGGTCAAATTCGTGTATCCGAAGGAAGGCGCCGTCGCGCTGGGCATGGGCGTGTGCGTCGTGGCCAGTTCCGCGCACAACGCGCTGGCGCAGAAGTTCGTGCAATACATCCTGTCGCCGCACGTGCAAGCCATCCTGGCCCAAAGCCAGGGTGTCGGCCCCTCCAATCGCAACACCAAGCTGCCGCCCGCGGTGGCGGCCGAGGTGCCGAGCCCGGACGAAATCAGCAAGCTCGTGCGGGTCAACTGGGACGTCGTCAACCCGCATCGGAACGCGTGGACGCAGCGCTGGAATCGGGAAATCGAACAATAAAACCGAATCGCGCGCCACTTGAATCCGGCGTCCCGGGCAGCAGCCGGGCGCCGGATTCACCCAGTCTGTCTGTCGTCCGGCAAGAGCACCATGACACCTTATCTACATCTTGAAAATCTCGGCAAGCGCTTCGGTCCAACGATTGCCGTGGACTCGATCGATCTGACGGTCGACCAGGGGGAGTTCATCTCCCTGCTGGGCCCGTCGGGTTGCGGCAAAACCACCACCCTGCAAATGATCGCCGGTTTCACCGAACCCAGCGCCGGGCGCATCCTGCTGCAGGGGCGCGACCTGACCCCTATTGCCCCGGAACG
>JAGXBI010000327.1 GCA_018971155.1 Burkholderiales bacterium | reverse complement strand
GGAGCCCGCCTTATGAGCGATCCGGAGAAATTTTCTGCGCAGCGCATCACACAGATTAAATTCTGGACGCCGAATTAGTTTACTTTCAAGACGACGCGGCCGGCCAGCCTGACCTTTACCCCTGGCCAGTTTGTCAGGTTGGGGCTGCATAAAGAAGATGGCAGTGAAGTCTGGCGTGCATATTCTTTTGTCAGCGCTCCCGACGAAGAAAATTTGGAGTTCTATTCAATCGTCGCCCCCGACGGCGAGTTCAGTCCGCGGTTGGCCAAGATGCGCACAGGCGACGAATTACTGGTGGCGCATACTGCCTTTGGCTTTTTGACACTGGATCGCTTCGAAGATGGCCGGGATCTCTGGCTGCTTGCGACCGGCACCGGACTCGCCCCGTATATTTCGATGCTGCGAACCCCGGAACCCTGGCATCGCTTCGAGCGGATCTTCCTGGTGCATAGCGTGCGTCTGGCCGCGGACCTGACCTACCGTGACGAGATCGAAGACCTGGCGCGTCGCAACGGGCCGCAGACCCATACCGCCGAGTTGCGCTACGTGGCAACGGTGACCCGGGAGAAAGCGCCCGACACGCTTGGCGGGCGCATCACGCAGCTTATCGAAAACGGCGCGCTGGAACAGGCGGCGTGCGCCACGCTCTCACCGCAGCATTCACGCATCATGGTGTGCGGCAACCCCGAAATGGTGCGCGATACGCGCAAACTGCTCACCGGCATGGGTTATACGGTGAGCCGCTCGGCGACGCCCGGCCCGCTGGCGCTCGAAAATCAGTGGTGAGCGCTCGCGCGGCGATCAGCCGTTGGACCACTGCGGCGGGCGTTTTTCGATGAAGGCCTGAACACCTTCGAGGGCGTCCTCGGCCATCATGTTGCAGGCCATCGTTTGTCCAGCCAACTGGTACGCAGCCTCGATGCCAGTCTCCAGCTGGCGATAGAACAGCCCCTTGCCGGCGGCCACGGCGACCGCCGGCTTGGCGCAGATCGTGCGAGCCAACGCTCCCAATTCGTCGTCGAGTCTGTCCAACGGCACGACGCGATTGACGAGGCCTCGCTCGCGCGCGGCATTGGCATCGATGAACTCGCCGGTCAGCAGCATCTCCATCGCCTGCTTGCGCAACACGTTGCGACTCAGTGCCACACCGGGAGTGGCGCAAAACAGGCCGTAGTTGATGCCGGAGACCGCAAATCGCGCGGCATCGGCCGCTACCGCGAGGTCGCACATGGCGACCAACTGGCACCCAGCCGCGGTTGCCAGCCCGTGCACGCGGGCAATCACGGGCTGAGGCAGACGCTGAATCGTCAGCATCAGCCGGCTGCACTGCGCAAACAGCGCCTGATAATAAGCCAGTGAGGGCGCGGCGCGCATCTCCTTGAGGTCGTGTCCGGCGCAAAATGCCGGACCGGCGCCGCCGATAATCACCACGCGCGCCGTGTCGTCGGCTGCAACAGCCTCCAGCGCCTGCTGCAGCGCGCCGAGCATCGCCTCGGACAAGGCGTTGAACTGGCGCGGCCTATTCAGGGTCAGCGTCACCACGCCCTGAGCATCGCGTGATTGCAGCAGCAAGGGAGCATCCGGCTGGACTTCCTGGTTCATTGCTCGACTCCTCGTTGTGAGATTGGCGAATTGTCCGACTACAGGTCTACAGGTCGGCCAGCACCCTCAAGTGCGCGACGACACTGCGGCCGAGCGCCGACAGGTTATATCCGCCCTCCAGACAGCTGACGATGCGCCCATGGGCGTGGCGCTGCGCAACTGCCTTGACCTGCGCGGTGATCCAGCTGAAATCGGCCTCGGTCAAGGCAAGGCCGCCGAGGTCGTCGTCCCGGTGCGCGTCGAAACCGGCCGAGATGAAGATCATTTGAGGCTTGAATTCTTCCAGACGCGGCAACCAGGTCAGGTCGATCATTTCGCGCACCTCCATCCCGCCAGTGCGCGCCGGCACCGGCACGTTGACCATGTTGGCGGCTGGGTTTTCGGTGCCGCTGTATGGGTAAAACGGATGCTGGAAAATGCTGCACATCAACACGCGGGACTCGCCCGCGAACGCAGCCTCGGTACCATTGCCGTGATGCACGTCGAAATCGATGACGGCGACCCGCGCCAAGCCATGAACGTCGAGTGCGTGACGCACTGCAACAGCAATATTATTCAGCAGACAAAACCCCATGGCGGTGCCGGGAGTCGCGTGGTGTCCGGGCGGACGGATACTGCAGAAGGCATTCTCCAGCTCGCCGGCCAGCACCGCGTCGGTCGCGGCGACCGCCGCGCCAGCCGCCCGTTGGGCGGCCCTCAGGGAGTGCGGGTTGAGAACCGTATCGCCGTCGATCGCAAAGTAGCCGCTCTTCGGCGCGCTGGCCAAGAGGAAATCCCAGTGGGCGCGCGTATGCGCGCGCAAAATATCCGCTTCGGCCACCAACGGCGCTTCGCGCCGCTCCAGCAGGCCGTCGATGCGCCCGGCGATCAACTGGTCTTCAATGGCCTGCAGGCGGGCGGGGCATTCCGGATGCCATTCGCCCATTTCATGGAGCACACAGTCCGGGTGCGTATAAAAGCCGGTCGCCATACAAAAAATCTTTGTCTCGATTTATTCAAATCGCTGCGTGGCCAGTCTCCAGGCTACGCAGCCTCTATTGCTATTATCCGCCTGTTCGCGTCACGGCTGGCAACTGGGGGAAATCGCGAATTAAGGTATCACAGGTTCACTCGGTTATACTGCACGGATTGTTTTTCCCCTGCCCGACTCTCGCCTGACCGTATGAAAAATCCGCTAAGGACTCCTCACGTGGACAAGCTGACGCGCATTGTTGCCAAAGTCTCGTTTCCGTTCCTGATTGCCGTCGCTGCTGTCGTCCTGGCCCCTGTGCACGCCCACGCGACCCCGAGAAACGATCGGACGAACAACTCGCTGGAGGAGGAAGTCGAGCCCCAGCACTACGCCAACAATCCGGATGTCGACGCGTTCATAGCCGATCTGGTGGCACGCGACGGATTCGATGGCACGGCTTTGAAACGGCTGTTCTCGCAGGTCGACTACTCTCAAACGGCGGCACGGCTGGTCGCGCCGCCGCCAATCCCGGCGCCAAAGAACTGGGCCGCGTATCAGTCGCGCATGGTCGACTCCATTCGCATCAACGACGGTGTCCAGTTCTGGCAGGACAACGCCGCCACATTGAGGCGGGCCTCCAACCAATTTGGCGTGCCCGCGAGCGTCATTGTCGCGATCATCGGCGTCGAGACGGTCTACGGCCGGCACATGGGTAACTTCCGCACCATCGACGCACTGACAACCCTGGCCTTCGACTATCCGCAGACGAAGAATCGGGACGATCGCATGAGCATGTTTCGCAAGCAGCTGGAAAATTTCCTGATCTGGACCCGCGAGCGCAATGTCGATCCGCTGTCGATCTACGGATCCTATGCGGGCGCCGTAGGCATTCCTCAATTCATGCCGACCAGCCTGATCAACTATGCGGTCGATTACGACGGCGACGGCAAGATCGATCTGGCGCACAGCGCTGCCGACGCCATCGGCAGCGTGGGTAACTTCCTGATGCAGCATGGCTGGGAACGAGATCAACCGGTCATCTGGCATATCGGGAGCGACCCGGGCAGCCAGGGGTTGGCGCAAGCTGGCGCGGATGGACAGGCCAAACCGCATTGGACGCTCGGCAATTTCCTCAAGGCAGGCATCGAGATGAACGAACCCGGGCTGAATTTGGCTGCACAGAGCAACACTCCCGTGTTGGTGATCGACTTGCCGACCCCCGATCAACCCACCCAATACTTCCTCGGGCTACAGAATTTCTACGTTCTCACGCGCTATAACCGCAGCTTTTTCTATGCGATGGCGGTGTATGACCTGGCCCAGGCGATCAAGGCGGCCAAAGCCCCCTGAATGACGCGATCCGAGGCGCGCGATGAACGATACTCGCGCCCTCAGGCATTGACAGCCCGGCGAGCGGACGACCGGGACATGGAGAGGTCAGGCCGGGAATACGCCGGTCGATAAATAGCGGTCGCCACGATCGCACACCACGAAGACGATCGTCGCGTTCTCGACTTCCCGCGCGATG
>JAGXBI010000326.1 GCA_018971155.1 Burkholderiales bacterium | reverse complement strand
TAGAGTGCAATGGCCTGGCCGGTCGAGATGTTGCCCGGCGCCGACTCGACGGTCGCACCGGTTGCGGCGGCCGCCGGCAGCTCGCCCGGCAGACGGGTGTCGGGCGGCCACCGGGTTTGCGGCTCGGTTTGCAGCTGCTCGAGCGAGCGGCCGCCGCTGGCCCATTGCGCCAGGTGCGATTCGTAGAACAGGCCGCTGCTGTCCATCGCCTGGCGCAAGGCCGCGACGATCACCGGGGCCAGCGCGTGCGTGGCGTCGCCCGGCGGCAAAGGCCACAAAGGTTCGGTGCCGGTGACCGGACCCGGCGCGTCCGGGGCCAGGCTCAACAACGTATCGATGGTGCGCGCGGCGGAACTGAGCACGGCCGGTGGCCCGGGCGGCGCGGCACCGGCATTCAATGGCTGCGCGTCGGCGCCATCGGTGGTGCTGCTCGGCGTGTCGGCCGCGACGGCGACGTTGGTCGAGGCGGATTCTCCGACGGCGTTCGGCGAGGCACTGTCGAGCGCCTGCATCAGCACGTCGAGGCGGCGGGCGAGCGAGGAAGCCAGCAGGGAATCTAGGCCGACCATCTTGCTCCCCTTTCATCTTGTGGTGTCGAGCCGCGGCAGCGCTGATGGCGAGCGCCGGCCGCGCGTGATCTCAGCGGCTGTTGCCGTACGCCTCTTGCAGGGCGCGCCGTTGGTGCGAGCTGCGCAGCAGGCGGTCCAGATGCATCAGGTGGGGCGTGGCCAGATCGCGAATGCGCGCGTCGTCGTCCAGGATGCGGCGAATCACCGCGTGCTTGCGCGCGCGCTGGCTGTCGTCGAGCGTGACGTGTGCATCGACCGGCTTGAGTTCGTCGACCCGGGCACGATACTGCTTCTCGAGCTCGATCAGGCCGTCCCAGTCGCCGTCGCGTGCGGCGCGCAACATGTTTTGCGTCAGGCCGGCGATAAGCTCGTAATGCGACAGAAGCTCGGCAGCCGAATTCATGCGGGCACTCCCTGCGCGACCGCCTGGAGGGCGGCGGCAGCCGGATCGATCGCGCGCCAGGCCGAGCCGATGGTCTCGAGCAGGCCGTCGACGATTTGCAGCTGGGCGGCGTCGTTGTGCAGGTTGGCCAGCAGCAGCCGCTGATTCATATGGTCGTAGAGTTCGGCGAGCTGCTCGGCCAGCGCGCCGCCGGCCTCCATGTTCAGCGCGCCGCGCAGCCCGCCGATGATTGCGATGGCGTGGGAAATCGCCTTGCCCTTGCCGGGTATGTCGCCTTGCTGCAGCAGGCGTCGCGCATTGGCCAGGGCGGTACGAGCGCCGTCGAACAGCATTACGATCAGTTGATGCGGATTGGCCGCGATGACGCCGGTCTCCAGGCCGACTTTGCGGTACGCGTTGGCCGCGTTCATGCCGTACATGAGTGATTCTCCCCGAGCGTTGTCATGGCTTAGCCTTTGGTGGACGAACCCGACGACGAGCCTGAGGAGCCCGACGAACCGGAGGACGATCCCGTTGAAGTGCCAAGCACTTGCTGCAAATAGTTGCTGGTGCTGTTGAGCTGCGAGATGGTCGCGTCCAGCGCGGTGAATTGCGCCAGATACGTGTTCTGCATCTGTGTCATCTGTGCCTGCCAGTCGGTCTGCGCCTTGGTCAGGCTGGTGATCGTCTGGTTCAGGCTGTTGGTCGCCGAGGTCAGCGCGCCGGAGTTGCCGAGAAAGCCGGTGATCTGGCTCGACAGCAGGCTGGCGTAACCCTGCGAAAAATTGAGCGTGCCCCGATTGCCGGTGGTCGTGCCCTGTACGCTGATCTGCAGGCCGGCGACCGCCGTGCCGGGCGCGCCGGTGAGCGTCTGGCCGCTGCCGGTGGTGGCGTAGCCGCCGATCGTGCCGGCGATGTCCAGACCCGTGGTATTGGTGGTCGTGCCGATCAGCGCCGTGTAGCCGTTGCCCCCGGTGAACGACACGTTCGAAGCGCTGCCGTAGCGGTTCGAGGTGAATTTCAGCACGCCGCCGCTTTGCGTGACGGCGACCGTCGAGCCCGCGTTCGCGAAGGTGGTGTTGCCGTTGATGGCCGACTGGATCGCCGAAGCAAGCGCGCTGGCAGTATAGGTGCCGGCCGGAATCGTCACGCTCGACGATACGTTATCGAGCGTGAGATTCAGGGTGTTGTTGGTGCTGTCGATGACCGTGCTCGCGCCGAGCGTCACCGTGCCGGTCGCGCTGCCCTGCGTGGCCGCCTGCGTAACGTTGACGGCGTATTGCCCCGCCTGCGTGCTGGCGCTAGAGCCGAGATAACTGACCAGACTGTCGGTGGCCGTGCCGTTGGTGGCGAACAGCGATGCCAGTTGGCTGAAATTGTTGTTGACCGCGTTTTGCAGCTTGGTCGAGTCGACCGACAGCGAGCCGTCGGCCTGGAACTGCACGCCGACCTGGGTGAGCGTCGACAGCGCCGACTGGCCGACTCCGGGCAGCGGGTTGTCCAGCACCGAGCGAATCTGGTTTTGAATCAGCTGCACGGTCGGATCGCCGAGCAGCGCGCCGGTATTCTGGCCGGTGCTGTCATAGGCGGTGAGCGAACTGATCGCGCTGTTGAGCGTGTTGTAGGCCGACACGAAGCCGTTGACCGCGGACGTGACCCCGGCCGTGTTGTTGGCGGTCGTGACGGTGGCGGTGCCGGCCTTGAGCAGGTTCAGGCTCACCCCCTGAATCGCGCCGCTCACGGTATTGGTGCTGCTCGATACCGCCAGGCCGTTGACGGTGAGCTGGGCATTTTGCGCAGCCGCCGTCTGGGTCATGTCCTGCGTGCCGGTCGGGTCGTAGCTGAGCAGGCCGGCGATGGCGCTGTCGGGCGAGCCGCTGCCGGTGGCGCTGCTCGCGCTGATGCGCATGCTCATGTTCTGGCCGGTGGCGGTCGACGTCAGCACCAGGCGATAGGGGGTGCTGCTGCCGTCATTGACGATGGTTGCCTGCACGCCGCCGTTGGCGGCATTGATTGCATTGGCGATGCCCTGCAGCGTGTTGTTGCTGCTGTCGATGGTGACCGAGAGCGATTGTTGCGCGGCATTCTGGGTGAACGAGGCGCCGCTGTAGGTGCCGTTGCTCAGCGTGCCGCCGCTGATGGTGCCGAAGTCGATCGTCAGCTTGGTCGGCGTGCCGCTGCCGATCGCGCTGGTGGTGCTGGCCACGCCGGCTGCGCTCAGGCTCTGGGCCTGGGCCAATTGCGAGACATTGACGCTGAAGCTGCCGGCCTGCGCGCCGCTGGCGGCGGTCGCCGTCACGACGGTTTTGTCGCTGCTGTCGGCTGACAACTGCAGGAATTGAGACGGATCGGACAGACTGCTGAGCGACGCCTGGAAAGAGCTGAGCGCGCTTTTCAGGGCGCCGAAGGCCGACAGGGTGGTCTGGTAGCTTTGCTGCTGCGATTTGAGCAGCGTGAGTTTGTCTTGGGCGGGCTGCATCAAGCTCGTCACCAGGGCGTTGACGTTCAGTCCCGAGCCGACGCCGGGGGAAGAAACAAGGCCTGATGAGCTCGACATGATTGATGCGACTCCGAAAATTCAATTAGGCAACCGGTCGGGGCATCGATGAAGCGAATGCCCCGTTTGCCGCGCGAACCAACCCGCAAAATGGGCCGGCCCGCGCGGTGACTACATTACTGCAGCAGCTTCAGAACCTGTTGCGGCATGGCATTGGCTTGGGCGAGCATGGAGATGCCGGCCTGTTGCAGAATGTTGGAGCGCGTGAGGTTGGCGGTTTCCGCTGCGTAGTTGGTGTCTTCCACACCGGAGCGGGCGGACGTCAGGTTTTGCGCCGACGTGCTCAGGCTGGAGATGGCCGACTGGAAGCGGTTTTGCATGGCCCCCATGGTCGACTGCAGTGCATCCACCGAGCTGATGGCCGCGTCGATGCGGGCGATGGTGGTTTGCGCGCTGCTGGTGGTCAACACGTCGGCGCTGACCAGGCTGCCGCTGACGGCGGAGGTGCCGGCCAGGCCGAGCGTGGTGGCTTGCGCGCCGCTGACGGTCAGGGTGCCCTGGGCGGTCATCGACAGGCTGTTGCCGTCGGTGCTGACGGTGGCGTTCAGGCCGTCGACGCTGGCGCTGTTGATGGCGTCGGCCAGCGACTGCACGGAGC
>JAGXBI010000019.1 GCA_018971155.1 Burkholderiales bacterium | reverse complement strand
CGAGGCCACGGCGGCGCGCCTGGGCCTGAGCCCGAAGGCGCGCGTGCTGGGCGTGGCCCCCGCCGGCGTGGCGCCGCGCATCATGGGCATGGGCCCGGCACCCGCGTCGCAAAAGCTGCTGCAGCGGCTGGGGCTGAGCCTCGAGCAGATCGATGTGATCGAATTGAATGAGGCGTTTGCCGCGCAGGGGCTGGCGGTGCTGCGCGCGCTCGGGCTGCCCGACGACGACCCTCGCGTGAACCCGAACGGTGGGGCGATCGCGCTGGGCCACCCGCTGGGCATGAGCGGCGCGCGGCTGGTGACCACCGCCCTGTACCAATTGCACCGCACCGGCGGCCGCCTGGCGCTGTGCACGATGTGCATCGGTGTGGGGCAGGGCATTGCGATGGTGATCGAACGCGTTTGAGTTGCATGACCCGCCGCGCGATGAGCGTGGCGGCTCTCTCTTCATGAGGCGGATGACGGCATGATTTCCAAGATAGTTGAAGACCTCGCCGAGGCGCTGGCGGGGGTGCACGATGGCGCGACGGTCATGATCGGCGGCTTCGGCACGGCCGGCCAACCGGTCGAGCTGATCGACGCGCTGCTGGCGCAAGGCGCCAGGGATCTCACCATCGTCAATAACAACGCCGGCAACGGCACCACCGGGTTGGCCGCGCTGCTGCAGGCGCGCCGCGTGCGCAAGATTATTTGCTCGTTTCCGCGCCAGACCGATTCGCAAGTGTTCGACGCGCTATTCCGCGCCGGCGACATCGAGCTGGAGCTGGTGCCGCAAGGCAATCTGGCCGAGCGCATTCGTGCGGCCGGCGCCGGCATCGGCGCCTTCTTCACGCCGACCGGTTTTGGCACCGCGCTGGCCGAAGGCAAGGAAACCCGTCATATCGACGGACGCGATTACGTACTGGAGTATCCGATCCACGCCGATTTCGCGCTGATCAAGGCCGAGCGCGCCGACCGCTGGGGCAACCTGGTGTATCGCAAGACCGCGCGCAACTTCGGCCCGATCATGGCCACCGCCGCCAGGACCACCATCGCGTCGGTGCGCGAGGTGGTCGCGCTGGGCGAGCTCGATCCGGAGGCGATCGTCACGCCGGGCATTTTTGTGCAGCGCGTGGTGCGGGTCGCATCGCCCGTCGCATTGGCGGCTTGACATCGGCCAGACGGAACAGGGAATTCCTATGAACAAGCTCAGTCGTGATCAGATTGCCGCCCGTGTCGCCCAGGACATTCCGGAGGGGGCTTACGTCAATCTCGGTATCGGTTTGCCGACACTGGTGGCCAACCATTTGCCCAAAGACCGCGAAATCCTGTTGCACAGCGAGAACGGCGTGCTCGGCATGGGGCCGGCGCCCGCCCCGGGCGAGGAGGATGGCGATCTCATCAATGCCGGCAAGCAGCCGGTGACGCTGCTGCCGGGCGGCGCCTATTTCCACCATGCCGATTCGTTCGCGATGATGCGCGGCGGGCACCTCGATATCTGTGTGTTGGGCGCGTTCCAGGTGTCGCGTCGCGGCGACCTGGCCAATTGGCACACCGGCGCTCCAGATGCGATTCCGGCGGTGGGCGGGGCGATGGATCTGGCCATCGGCGCCAAGCATGTCTTCGTGATGATGGATCTGTTGACCAGGGAGGGCCGCAGCAAGCTGGTGGAGCATTGCACCTATCCGCTGACCGGCATTGGCTGCGTCTCGCGCGTGTATACCGATCTGGCGGTGTTCGATCTGAAAGCCGACGGGGTGCACGTGATCGACAACTTCAGCGGCCTTGCCGCGGCCGAACTGGAGGCGCGGGTCGGCTTGCCGCTGCTGTTCGGCTGACGGCGCCCGGCGCACTGCGCGCGCAGAGCGCCGGTGGTAAAATCGCGACCTTCAGCCGGAAGGCGGGGCTTGCGCCGGCGCAGCCGCCGCACGGCCGGTGAGCAAAACGAGGCACGCATTGAAATACCCGGGTCGCAGAATTTCCGTGGCGCCGATGATGGATTGGACTGACCGTCATTGCCGTTACTTCCATCGCCTGTTGTCGCAGCACACCTGGTTGTACACCGAAATGGTGACGACCGGCGCGCTGCTGCACGGCGACGTGCCGCGCCACCTGGATTTCGACGCCGCCGAGCATCCGGTCGCCCTGCAATTGGGCGGCAGCGAGCCGGCGGATCTTGCGCAGGCCGCGCGGCTCGGTGCCCAGTGGGGGTATGACGAGATCAACCTGAATTGCGGCTGTCCGTCCGAGCGGGTGCAGCGCGGCGCGTTCGGCGCCTGCCTGATGGCCGAGCCGGCGCTGGTGGCCGATTGCGTCAAAGCCATGCGCGATGCGGTCAGCGTGCCGGTGACGGTCAAGCATCGTATCGGCATCGATAGCGTCGAGGCCTACGATTTCGTGCGCGATTTTGTCGGGCAGGTGGCGGATGCGGGTTGTGAAACGTTTATCGTGCATGCGCGCAATGCGATTCTCAAGGGGTTGAGCCCGAAGGAAAATCGCGAAATTCCGCCGCTCAAATATGATTACGTATATCGCCTGAAGCGGGATTTTCCGGATCTGGAAATCATCATCAACGGCGGCATCGACACGCTCGATGCGGCTGCCGCGCATCTCGAGCACGTCGACGGCGTGATGATCGGGCGCGAGGCCTATCATCATCCCTATCTGCTGGCCGGCGTCGACACGCGCTTTTATGGTGCGACCGGGCCGATCGCCAGCCGCGAGGCGGTGGAGGCCGGGCTGATCGAATACGCCGCCCGGCAGGTGGCGCAGGGGACCTATCTGGGCGCCATCACACGCCATGCGCTGGGGCTTTATCGCGGCGTCTCGGGCGCCCGCGGCTGGCGCCGCACGCTGTCCGAATCCAGGCGCCTGGCCAGCGACGGCGTGCATGCATTCGCGCACGCGCGCACCTTCCTGCAGGCTGCCGAGGCCTGAACGCCGCTATTGCCAGGAATTGTGATCCCGGTACGTTGATAGGGCTTGGCAAAACGGCGGAGACCTTTGTATAATCTCACCTCTTGACGGCAGGGGCTCCCCTGCCAACGTCAACGGTGGCCGTAGCTCAGTTGGTAGAGTCCCGGATTGTGATTCCGGTTGTCGTGGGTTCGAATCCCATCGGTCACCCCACTGTTTTCCTGGCCTGTCCGGCCGAATTTCCCCTTTAGAGCAATCTGGTGACTGGCTCCGTGCTGTCAGGTTCGTGCGCGCTCGCGTCATGCCGGGTGCGCGCCGGGTTAGCGGCGCCGTCCGGCGCGAGCATCGCGAGCCCAATGTGTCGGATGCGTCTCGAGCAGCTTGCGGGTGACGCCGTTGGTCCAGCCAAACCCGTCCTGCAGCGGATATTCACCACCGCTGCCGCCGGCTTCGGCGTGCCCGGCGCTGCGCAGCGCATATTTTTCCACCAGCTTGCTCTCGCGCTCGTAGAGCCGGCTGACCGTTTCCAGCCAGCGGTGCGCGATGTCGTCGCCCAGCGCTCGCAGGCCATAGCGGCGCAGCCCGTCGATGGCGATCCACTGCAACGGCGCCCAGCCATTGGCGCGATCCCATTGCTGGTCGCTGGGCTGCTCGGTGGTCATCAGGCCGCCCGGCACCAAAAGGCGCGAGGCGATCGCTTCGCGCACGCGCTGCGCCTGCGCCTGACTGGCCATCCCGACATAGAGCGGCGTCGCGGTTGCCGCCGAGAGTTCGCGCCGCTGGCGCTCGAGTTGCCAGTCGTAATCGACGAAGGCGCCGTCGGTCTCGTGCCAAAGATAGCGACTGGCCGCCGCGCGCCGGGCATTGGCGTGCGTGTGAAAGGCGGCGGCGCCCGCACTGTCGCCGCTGGCTGCGCTCAGGCGCTCGATCTGGCGCTCGAGCTTGTAGAGGAAGCTGTTCAGGTCGACCGGCAGGATCGCCGTGGTGCGAATGGTCGACAGGTCGTTCGGGTCGCTCAGCCAGCGCGAGCTGAAGTCCCAGCCCGACGCGGCGCCCGCGCGCAGGTCGCGGTAGACCTCGCCGTGCGGGCGGCCCGAGCGGGCGGCCGTGTTGACATCTTCCAGGTAGCCTTCCTCGCGCGGCGTATCGCGCTCGTCCCAGTAGCGGTTGAGTATCGCGCCATCGGGCAGGCACACCAGGTGACGATGCGCCTGCCCGGGCTTGAGCGCCTCGGCGCCGGTCATCCAGAATGCGTGCTCGCGTTTGAGTTGTGGCAGGTAGTGCACCGCGCGTCGCATGTCGTGAGTCTCGAACAGCTCGACCATCAGCGCGAACACCGGCGGCTGCGAACGGCTCAGGTAATAGCTGCGATTGCCGTTGGGAATGTGCCCGTACGTATCGATCAGGAACGCGAAATTGTCGGCCATGGCCCGCAGCAGGTGGGGGCGGCCGCTCTGCGCCAAACCCAGCATCGTGAAATACGAATCCCAGTAATACATTTCGCTGAAGCGCCCGCCCGGCACGACGTAGTCGAAGGGCAGGGGCAGCAGCGAGCTGCGCGCCGGATGCGCCTTCGGGTGCCGCGTGAGGATGTCCCACAGGCCATCGATATGCGCGCGCAGCGATTGATCGGGGTCGGAATCGTAGTGATTGGCGGGAACCGGTTCGTGCCGGAAGTGCGCGTGAACGAACTGCGCCAGATCGAAGCCCGGCTCGTGGCACAACTCGCGGTAGCGGCGCAGGATGTCGGCCGGATCGCGGCGCGGCACGGTGTCGACGAAGGTCTTGCTGTCGTCGAAGATGCGCGCGCCTTGCACGGCGCGAAAAAGCTCCTGATAGCGGTCCGCCGGGCTCAGCACGTCGGCCGCCGCCACGTGTTCGACACCCGCCGCCTGCCCGCCGCGGGCCAATACCTGGTCGCTGGTTGCCGTCATGATCATTGCTCGCTGTAGTTCCAGAGCAGGCCGCCATCGACGTAGACGGTGGTGCCCGTGACGTAGCTGGCCTCGTCCGAGGCGAGAAACAGCACCGCGTTGGCGACGTCCTCGACCTTGCCGAGCCGCTTGAGCGGGATGTTGGCCAGCAGCGCGCTGAGTTCGGCCGGATCGTGCAGCAGCTTGTTGTTGATTGCCGTGCCCACGGCGCCCGGCGCCACGTTGTTGACCGTGATGCCCAGCGGCGCGAGTTCGATCGCCAGGTTGCGCATCATCATTTTCATGCCGCCCTTGCTGGCGCAATAGCTGGTGAAGTGCGGAAACGGCAGCTCCTCGTGCACCGAGCTGATGTTGACGATGCGACCGCCCCGGTGCGCGTCGCGCAAGTGGCGCACGAATGCCTGGGTCATGAAAAAGGCGCCCTTGAGATTGACGTCGAGCACGAGGTCGTAGTCGGCCTCGCTGACCTCGAGAAACGGCGCGTTGCGCTCGACGCCGGCGTTGTTGACCAGCACGTCGATGCGGCCCATTTTGGCCACCGCCGCATCGACCACGCCCTGTGCGTCGTGCACGCGGCCGACGTCGCCGGCAATCACGCAACCGTCGCTGCCCGCCGCCCGTACCTGGGCCAGCGTCTGCTCGGCCGCGTCGGCATCCTGACGATCCTCGACGACGATTTTTGCGCCCTCCTGGGCGAGCCGTATGGCGATCGCGCGGCCGATGCCCTGGGCGCTGCCGGTGACGAGAGCTACTGTGTCTTTCATGCGCATGCCAATCTCCTTGTGACAGGGTGGTTGCAGAAGAGGCCGTCGCGCAGGGCGCGAGGCGTCGCCGTGTCGGGCAAATGGGAGCGATGGCAGGTCGATGCGCCAGCCCGGGCAGTGAGTCACTCACTGCTGCGAGCGTCGATTAGAAGAGGTATTCAACAGTACGAAGGATGAAGCCTGGCAGGCTTCGCGCTCCCGAGCGTTGCATCGATGCTGTCTGGATCGATGCGCCGGGCGACACGACACGGTCACACGTTTTTTAGTATACGTCGAGCCGGCGATTTTGTCAGATGGGGTCCAGACCCGCTCGATCGATACCGGGATTCCGGCGCTACCTGCACTGCTCTTGCGGCCTTGCATTCGCGGCGCCGACGGCGCATTGTGAGCATCGGGCGGCGCATTTGCGACTGCCGCTCGGCCAAGTGGCGCAGGAGGTGCGAATCATGGAATTGACGATCGTTGCAATCGACAAGCCCGAGACGATCAACTTCATTCTCGGCCAGACGCATTTCATCAAATCGGTGGAAGATATTCACGAGACGCTGGTCGCGGCGGTGCCCGGCATCAAGTTCGGGCTCGCGTTCTGCGAGGCTTCGGGAGACTGTCTGGTGAGATGGTCGGGCACCGACCCGGACATGCTCGAGCTGGCTCGACGCAATGCGGTCGCGCTTGGCGCGGGCCACAGTTTCTTCGTTTTTCTGGGGCACGGGTTCTATCCGCTGAATGTGCTCAACGCGCTGAAAATGGTGCCCGAAGTCTGCCGGATCTTTTGCGCCACCGCCAATCCGAGCCAGGTGATCGTGGCGCAGACCGAGCAGGGCCGGGCCGTGCTTGGCGTGGTCGACGGGCAATCGCCCAAGGGCGTCGAGGATGACGCCGAGATTGCGTGGCGCAAGAACCTGCTGCGCCAGATCGGCTACAAGCTCTGAGCGCGGTGGCGCACATCGCGCGGCTGCCGTCTACGCGATGCCATCGAGGATGCGCTGGCGAATCGCCGTGGTGATCGCATGGCGATCATGTTCGCGCCGCTCGAGCATGCCGACCACGCGACGCGGGGTCGAGGGCGGCAGCGGCAGCACGCGCAAGGCGGGGTCGGCGCGCCAGGAGTTGTTGCGCAACAGCGGCACCACGGCCACGCCGACGTCTTGCCGCGCCAGCTCGACGATCGCCTCGAGGGCGCTGAGTTCGAGAAAATCATTGACCGCCCAGCGATGCTTGCGCAGGGTGCGCTCGATCAGCGCGCCGGTGCGTTGCGAGCGGTCAAAGCGCAGGAACGGCCGGGTGCGCAGCAATTGCGCCGCCGGCGTGCGGCCGCTTTTCTTGCTGGCCACCAGCACCAGCGGCTCGGAATAGAGGGGCGTCCAGGCCAGGCCGGCGGGCAGCTTGCCGGAGCCCTCGACGACCAGTGCGGCATCGATCTCCCCGGCCTCGAGCTGGGCCGCCAGATCGAGCGAGCGCGCGGTGATCAGCCGCACTTCGAGGCGCGGATGCGTGACCTTGAGCTGCGCCACCATCGAGGCCAGCGCCCCCATGACCGAGACCACCGCACCGATCGCCACCGACCCGACCACCTCGCTGGCGTCGGCGCCGATGGCGCGCATGTCGTCGTATAGCGCGACTAGCTGTTCGGCGCGCGGCAGGATCGCGCGGCCGGTGCTGTTCAGGCTGGCCATGCGCCCGCTGCGATCGAATAAAGGATGCTTGAGCTCGGCCTCCAGCGCCTGCATTTGCATGCTCACGGCAGCCTGCGTGAGCGCCACGCGCTCGGCCGCCGCGGCGAACGAGCCATAGCGCGCGACGGCGATGAAGGTGCGCAAAAAGCGAATGCTGCTCATGGTAGGCCTGAGTGGATCTGATCCAAGAATTTCTTATATAAGAAGCAAGAAATTTTAGCTTTATTTGTGAATGCCGGGTGCAGATAATAGGAATCACCCAGGGTCCGGGGCTTCGCCGACGCGCTCGACTGGTGCGCACTGGCGGGGCGCCGCGGATTTTCACCGGTTTCGTCTGCCGAGCTCACATCATGTCATTCAATTGGAATAACCCTTACCCGACCGTCCGCATTCCTCTGTTCGCCCGCAATGCGGTCTCGACTTCCCAGCCGCTGGCCTCGCAGGCCGGCGTGCGCATGTTGCTGCGCGGGGGCAATGCGGTCGACGCGGCGATTGCCGCGGCTGCCGCGCTGACGGTGGTCGAGCCGGTATCGTGCGGCCTGGGCAGCGACGCGTTCGCGATTCTGTGGGACGGGCAGGAACTGCACGGCCTGAACGCCTCGGGCGTGGCGCCGGCGGCGTGGAGCCCCGACTACTACCGCCGCAAGTACGGCGAAGAGGGTAACGGCCAGGCCCGCCGGCCGGTGCGCGGCTGGGACGTGGTGACCGTGCCTGGCGCGATCTCAGCGTGGGCGGCGCTGCACGAGCGGTTCGGCAAGCTGCCGTTTGCCGACGTGCTGGAGCCGGCCGCCGAAATCGCCGAGCGCGGCTACGCGGTCTCGCCGATCGTCGCGCACAACTGGGCGGCGGCGATCCCTGATCTGCGCGACCAGCCGGGCTTCGCCCAGGCCTTCATGCCGCGCGGTCGCGCCCCGGGCGTGGGCGAGAAATTCGTGCTGGCCGATGCCGCGCGCTCGTTGCGGCTGATTGGCGCGACCGGCGGGCGCGCCTTCTACGAGGGCGAGCTGGCCGAGCGGATCGCCGCCTACAGCGCCGCGACGGGCGGCGCGATGACGCTGGCCGATTTGCGCGACTATCGCCCCGAGTGGGTCAAGCCGATCTCCAAACGCTATCGCGGTTACGACGTTCACGAAATTCCACCCAACGGACAGGGCATAGCCGCGCTGATCGCGCTTGGCATTCTCGATCGCTTCGACCTGGCGGGCTTGCCGGTCGATTCGGTGGATTCGCAGCATTTGCAGATCGAGGCGATGAAGCTGGCGTTTGCCGATATCTACCGGTACGTTTCCGATCCGCGCTCGATGGAGGTCACGCCGCAGGAAATGCTCAGCGACGCCTATCTGGCCGAGCGTGCCAAGCTCATCGACATGGGGCGCGCGAAACACTTCGATTTCGGCATGCCGCGCGCGGGAGGCACGGTGTATTTGAGCGCCGCCGACGAGAGCGGCATGATGATTTCGTTCATTCAGTCGAACTACATGGGGTTCGGCTCCGGGGTGGTGGTGCCCGGCACCGGTATCAGCCTGCAGAACCGCGGTTACGGCTTTTCGATGGACCCGGCCTCGCCCAACGTGGTGGCGGCCGGCAAGCGGCCGTTCCATACCATCATCCCGGCCTTCCTCACGCGCGACGGCGCGCCGGTGATGAGCTTCGGCGTGATGGGCGGCGATATGCAGCCGCAGGGGCATCTGCAAACGCTGGTGCGCATGCTCGATTATCACCAGCAGCCGCAGGCCGCGTGCGACGCGCCGCGCTGGAAGGTCAACCGCGACTTCACGCTCGACGTCGAAGCCACGCTCGACGCCGGCACGGCCGCGGCGCTTCAGGCGCGCGGGCACCAGATCAAGTCGATCGACGACCCGTATATGGATTTCGGCTCGGGCCAGTTCATCTGGCGCCTGTCGGACGATCCCGAGCAGGGCTACGTGGCCGCCAGCGACAGCCGGCGCGACGGGCACGCCGCCGGTTTCTAGGCCGGCTCGCGGGACCGCCTGACGACAATAGGTCGATAGATAAATCAATAAATCAATAGTGGAGGAGACTCGTCATGACCCCTGGCATCGCAGGACCGGAATTCGCGCCGCCGAGCAAATCGACGGTGCGCCGCATCGTCATCTCGTCGTCGATCGGCAACGCGCTCGAATGGTATGACTTTCTGGTCTATGGCTTTTTCGCGCCGGTGATCGCCAAGCTGTTTTTCCCGGTGCACGATCAGTGGATCTCGCTGCTGCTGGCCGTCGGCTCGTTCGGCGTGTCGTTCCTGACCCGCCCGTTCGGTGCCATCGTGCTGGGCCTGTACGCCGACCGCAAAGGGCGCCGCGCCTCGCTCACGGTGTCGATCCTTTTGATGGTGCTGGCCACGTTCATGATCGCGGTGATGCCGGCCTACAGCAGTATCGGGCTGGCCGCGCCGATCCTGGTGCTGCTCGCGCGCCTGGTGCAGGGCTTCGCGGTGGGCGGCGAATTCGGCAGCGCGACGGCTTTCATGGTCGAGCACAGTCCCAACCGGCGCGGCTATTTCGCCAGCTGGCAATTCGCCAGCCAGGGCCTGGCGGCGATCAGCGCCTCGGCCGTCGGCGCGCTGCTCAATACGTGGCTGAGCCACGATCAGATCGTTTCATGGGGCTGGCGCCTGCCGTTCGCGCTGGGGCTGCTGGTGGGGCCGGTCGGTTATTACATTCGCCGGCATCTGGACGAGACACCGGAGTTTTTGCTGGACAAGAAGCAGTCGGCGCCCGCCCGTGCAGCCGTGTTCGACAGCCAGGTGGCGAACCTGCTGGTGGCCGTGGGCATCGTTGCCCAATCGACCGTGATGGTCTACGTGCTGCAACTCTATATGCCCACTTACGCCGTCAAGGAGCTGGGGCTGTCGACCGCCAAGTCGTTCGGCGTGGTGGTGCTCAATGGCGGGCTGCAATTCCTGCTTTCGCCGCTGATGGGCGCGTTGTCCGATCGCATCGGGCGGATTCGCATCATGCTCACCACCTCGATTTTGATGGCGCTGACCATCTATCCGATGTTCCACTGGCTACGCGATCACCCGAGCATCGGCTGGCTGATGGCGCTGATGGCTCTGTCGGGAATTTTCAAGGCCAGTTACTCGGGGCCGATGCCGGCGCTGATGTCGGAGATCTTCCCCACGCGTGCCCGCTCGACCGGACTGTCGCTGGCATATAGCCTGGGCGTGACGGTGTTCGGCGGCTTTGCGCCGTTCATCGTCACGTGGTTCATCGGCGTGACCGGCGACAAGCTCGCGCCCAGCTATTACGTGCTGGCCGCGGCGGTGATCAGCAGCATCGCGCTGGTGGTCGTCGGGCTGGCGATGCGCCGGCGCGCGCCGGCAGGGGCGCTGGCGGCATAGGCGAGAGCGTCACGGGCGAAGGGCCGGAATACGGCTGTCGCAAGCCCAGGCGACGGGCCGCCCCTGATTTGCTCGCCGAGCGCGCCGATCCCTTTTTTTGATTGGCAACGGGTCTGCCTCGACCCGGCTGGGGCAGCCTGGTCCCGGCCGGATCGAGCCGGCGCGGCGGCACTTACGACTTGACAACCCCAGGGGCCAGGTTCAGGCTAACGCGAGCGGGCTGTGCCGCAGCGCGTAAGAATAACTCGATAGTAGTCACAAAGGAGACCTTCCATCGGGCGGATGACGATTGCGCCGACTGGCGCGCTTGCTCCGGTCCGGCGAAGTCTGTGTTTTCGCGAGGGCGAACAACGCGGAATGTCGCCGCCGAGGGCAGCCGGTTGGCTCGCATGCGACGCGCTTGCAGCGTCAGTCATCGCGACGCCACGCATGAAATCAAATCAGGAAAGCTTGGCATCGCGGTCGGGGGACCGTGCCATCGGCACGCGCGAGCATGCTCGATCATCAGTTCAATCCAGCAGGAACCGGCGACTGCGGTCGCCTGACGATCCCCGTCCGCCTCGAGGAGGAACGCGCTCGCGCAGTAGCCCTAAGCACGGCACGCCCGCCTTGTATCACGACGGAAGGCAGTATTGGCAGGATGGAAATTAGGGGCAACACGGGTATGCAATGACGCAGGACCATGGCAAAGTTTTGTAATAACCTCAAAAGGGTAATAAGGAGAGACACAATGCTGACTAAAATGGTTACGGGTTTTGTCGCGGCAGCAGTCCTAACGGTCAGTGCGCACGCCGCGCCGGCTGCACCGTCCGAAATAAAAATCGGGACGCTCTATGCTTCGTCGGGGGCTTTCGCGGCGATCTCGATGCCGGTTTACTCCGGTCTCAAATTCTGGGTTGACCAAAAGAACGCCGAGGGCGGCGTGTTCGTCAAGCCCTACAACAAAAAGATTCCCATCAAGCTGGTCGCGTATGACGATCAGAGCAACACGGCGACTGCCGCCACGCTCTACAACCAGCTGATCACGCAGGACAAGGTCGACCTGCTGGTGGCCGATTCCGGCTCGGTGCTGACTTCCGTGGCAGTGCCGATCGCACGCGAGCACAAGATGCTGCTGATCGACCAGACCGGCACCGGCGCCTCGTTCTTCTCCAAGGACAATCCCTACATCGTGCTGACGGCCGACCCGGTGTCGAGCATCTGGCCGAAGTATGTCGCCGACTTCCTGACCAAGGATGGCGCGAAGATGGGCGTCAAGCGCGTGGCGCTGCTGTATGCGACCAACGATTTCACCGGCACCCAGGCGACCGCCGTGCGCAATTTCATCAAGGCGGCCGGCTCCCAGGTCAAGATCGTCTATGACCAGGGCGTGCCGACCAGCACCACCAATTACACGGTGCTGATCAACAATATCAAGGCGACCAATCCGGACGCCGTGGTCGAATTGGGTTATCCCAACAACGACATCGCTTTCCTGCGCAACCTGCAGGACTCGGGGGTGAAGTTCAACTTCGTATTCAATATCTATTCCGGCCTGGAAACGTCGCACCTGCTCGAGACCGCAGGCGCCAAGGCGATGCAGTACACCTATACGTACGTGACCTCGTCGGTGCTGCATTACAAGCCGGAATTCGGCATGGGGCTGGACGACTACCGCGCCGCATGGCAGAAGAAGAACACCGACGGCAAGATCACCTTCGGCTTTAACGCGGTCGCCGGCTACACCACCGGCCTGGTGCTCGAGAACGCGCTGGCGAAGACGCCGAGCATGGATCAACTGGCACTGCGCAAGACCATCGGCGACTTCTCCGGCAAGCTCAAGACGCTGGACGGCACCTTCCAGATCGATGAAACAGGCGCGCAGATCGGTGAAATCACGCCGCTGGGCCAGGTCATTCCGGACGGCAAGGGCGGCGTGAAATTCACGGTGGTGTATCCGCCTGAAGTGGCCACCGGCAAACCGATCTACCCGGCACCGCAGCAATAAACTGGAGCAGTACCCTTGATGACCGTGCCGCGAATGTCTTTCACGGGTAGGCCGGAGGTAGCCGGATGCTGACTTATTCGATTACCGCCGGCCTGGTTTTTGGCCTGTATTTCTGCCTGGTAGGGCTGGGGCTGAACCTCGTTTTCGGGGTGATGCGCATCGTCAATCTGGCCCACGGCGATTTCCTGATGCTGGGGGCATTCTCCGCGTTCTGGCTGTACAGCCTGTTCCACGTTCATCCGATTGCGACGGTGCTGATCGTCACGGTCGGTTTCATCGCGCTGGGCATCCCGCTGTATTACCTGCTGGTGCCCCGGCTGCTCAAGGCGAAGGATCCGGAGATGCTGTCGATCATCCTGTTCTTCGGCTTCAGCCAGGTGATCGAGGCGATCACCACGATCAGCTTCGGGCCGAGCGATCGCTCGATTCCCGGGCGGGTGCTGGGCACCGCGCCGATGCATGTGCTCGGCCAGAGCCTGCCCTCGGCGTGGATCGTCAGCGGTGCGGTCAGCGCGGTGGCCGTGGGATGCCTGTATCTGTACCTGTATCGCACGCGCCTGGGACGTTTGACGCGCGCGGTGATGGTGCATCGTGACGAAGCGCTGGCCACCGGTATCGACGTGAACCGGGTCTCGGCCATTGCGTTCGGCGTGGGTCTGGCCCTGGCGGCCATCGGCGGGGTGTTCGCGCCGTTCATGCTGGGCAGCTTCGGCCCGGCCATGGGCGTCGACATCAATATCCAGTCGTTCGCGGTGATCGTGATCGGCTCGCTGGGCAGCCCGATGGGCACGGTGCTGGGCGGCCTGATCTATGGCGTCTCCGAGATGCTGATGCAGACCTACTTCAGCTCGTGGGCCGGCCTGCTGCCTTACGTGCTGCTGATCCTGATCCTGCTGATCCGGCCCAGCGGTCTGTTGGGCAAAAAGGTGCGCAGTGCCTAGCGCTCATCCCCTCCTTATCGACGGTCACATTCATGAGTGCTAAGTTCCTGCGCCATATCCTGCTGGTGCTGGTGCCCGTAGTGGGCGCCGCACTGGTGCTGCCGCATGTCTATTCGAATCAGCTGCTGCTGTTCAATTTTCTGGTCTACCTGGTGCTGGCGCAAGGCGTCAACGTGATTTACGGCTTCACCGGGTATTTGCCGTTCGGCTTCGTCGGCTTCTTCGGTGCAGGTGCCTATGGGTTCGCGCTGGCGGTGATGCACCTGCACGCATCGCCGCTGGTGGGCATGCTGTTCGGTGCCGCGGCCGCCGTGCTGCTGGGGGTGGTGCTTACGCCGCTGCTGCGGTTGTCCGGTGCTTATTTCGCGATTGCCAATCTGGCCGCCGCGCTGGCCGCCTACCAGGTCATCTCCAACCCGAGCCTGGAGTCGCTGACCAAGGGGCCTTACGGCGTGAGCCTGTCCGGCGTATTCAATCCGCAACTTAGCTATCACATCGGGGTGCTGATCCTCGCCGCGACGCTGCTGCTGGTGATTTATTTGCGCAACTCGCGCTTCGGCCTGTCGCTGCAGGCGATCAAGGACGATCCGATCAGCGCATCGATGGCCGGCGTGGCGGTAGTGCGGGGGCGCACCGTGGCGTGGCTGCTCTCGGCGTTGATCGCCGGGCTGATCGGCAGCGATTTCGCCTGGTATGTGTCGGTGTTTTATCCGGAGACGGTGTTCAGCGCCGAGTTCAGCGTGTTTGCGCTGGTGTTCGCCCTGTTCGGCGGCGTCGCGACGGTGACCGGCCCGGTGCTCGGCGTGTTGCTGCTCTATGGCCTGTACAACGCAATCGGCATTTCCACTCCTCAATATTTTCAATTGATCTATGGGGCGCTGATCATGCTGTTGGTGCTGTTCCTGCCCAACGGCCTGACATCCCTTTTACAGCGGCGAGGTGTCGATGTCCCCTGAAGTACTCGACAGGCCGGCGTCGGCCGGCTCGGCCAAGGGCGCGCCGCTTTTGGCGGTCAAGCAACTGGTCAAGCGTTTCGGCGGGTTCGTCGCGCTCGATCAGGTGAGTTTGAACGTGCATGCGGGCGAAGTGGTTGGACTGGTCGGCCCGAACGGCTCGGGCAAGACCACCTGCATCAATGTGATTACCGGTATCTACGCCCCGAGCGGCGGCGCCATCGAGTTCGAAGGGCGCGAGATCGGCGGCTTGCCGTCGCACAAGCTGGTGCATGCCGGCATCAATCGCACCTTCCAGATTCCCAAGCCGTTCCTGAGCCTGACGGTGGCGCAGAACGTCGAGATCGCCGCGACCTATGGCTCGCGTGGCGCGAGCGACGCCGATGTGGCGGGCATTCTCGAGATGCTCGATCTTGCCGATCAGGCAGGGCGCCGTGCCGACGAACTCAACAGCATTCAGCAGAAGATGCTCGATCTGGCGCGCGCGCTGGCGACCAAACCCAAGCTGCTGTGCGTCGATGAACTGGCCGCCGGGTTGAACCCGGGCGAGATGGGGCACGTTGCCGAGCATTTGCGCACGATCGCCCGCTCGGGCGTGGCGGTGGTGGTGGTCGAGCACCTGATGGGGTTTCTCGAGGCGGTTACCGACCGCGTGATCGTGCTCAACGCCGGCAAGGAGATTTTCGAAGGCAAGCTGGCCGCCGCAGTGCAGGATCCTCAGGTGGTCGAAGTGTTTCTGGGAACCTCTCATGGCGAGTGAAATTTTCAGTGTGAAGAACCTGCAGGCCGGCTACGGCCGCGTGCAGGTGCTGTGGGGTGCGGACCTGCAGGTCCAGCGAGCCCAGACGGTGGTGCTGCTGGGCGCCAACGGCGCGGGCAAGACCACCCTGATCAAGACCATCATGGGATTGATCAAGCCGTGGCAGGGAGAGATCGTTTTCGAGGGAGCCGACCTGACGCACGCGCGCACCGACAAGCGGGTGCGCGCCGGCATTTCCTATATGTCGGAGATCGGCTGCTTTCCGGGGCTGTCGATCGACGAAAACATTCGCATCGGCGGACAGTTCACGCCGGCCGAGCGGCTGCGCGAACGCATGGATGAGCTGTATGATGTTTTTCCGGCCATCGCCACGCGCCGCAAGGCACTGGCCAGCAGTCTGTCGGGCGGGCAGCGCAAGATGGTCGGCATCGCCAAGGCGCTGGCCGGCGACCCGAAGCTGCTGGTGATGGATGAACCGTCGGCCGGACTCTCGCCGTTGTTCGTGCAGGAAGTGATTCAGGTGCTCGGCCGATTCCGCAATACCGGCCTGTCACTGCTGATCGCCGAGCAGAACATCAAGTTTCTCGAGCTGGCCGATCACGTCGTGACGCTCTCGGGCGGGCGGGTTGGTTTCAGCGGCACGGTCGAGGCGCTGCATGCCGACGACGCGCTGCGGCGCGCCTATTTCGGCGTCACCGGGTAAGCCCTGCGGCTTACCCGAACCAGGCCAGCGGCGCTTCGTCCATCAACGCGATCTGCTCGCGCAATTCCAGAATGCGATCCTGCCAATAGCGTTGCGTATTGAACCACGGGAAGGCCGCGGGAAATGCGGGGTCGTCCCAGCGGCGCGCGATCCACGCACTGTAGTGGATCAGGCGCAGCGTGCGCAGCGCTTCGATCAGGTGCAGCTCGCGCGCATCGAACTCGGCGAAGTCCTGATAGCCGTCGAGCACCTCGGCCAATTGGCGCGTCATGTCGGCGCGCTCGCCCGAGAGCAGCATCCATAGATCCTGTATCGCCGGGCCCATCCGGCTATCGTCGAAATCCACGAAATGCGGGCCGGCATCGGTCCACAGTATGTTGCCCGCGTGGCAGTCGCCATGCAGGCGCAGCTTCGATACGTTGCCCGCGCGCGCGAAGCAGTGCTCGACGCCCTCGAGGGCCAGGTCGACGACGCTGCGCCAGGCCTCGCGCAGATCGGCCGGAATGAAATCGTGTTGCCACAGATAGTCGCGCGGCTCGCTGCCAAAGCTGCGCTGATCGAGCGTGCCGCGATGGACGTACGCCGCAGTGCGGCCGACCGCGTGAATGCGCCCGATGAAGCGGCCGAGCCAGCCCAGGGTGTCGGGATCCTGCAGCTCGGGGGCGCGACCGCCGCGTCGGGGAAAGACGGCGAACTCGAACGCATCGTGGCGGTGCAGCGTGCGACCGTCGAGCACGAGCGGCGCGACGACCGGAATTTCGCGCTCGGCCAGTTCCAGCGTGAATGCATGCTCTTCGAGAATCGCCTCGGTGCTCCAGCGATGCGGACGATAGAACTTGACGATCAGCGGCGCCCCATCTTCGATACCGGCCTGGTAAACGCGATTTTCGTAACTGTTGAGCGCCAGCAGGCGGCCGTCGCAGCGCACCCCGAGGCTGTCGAGCGCGTCCAGCACGAGCTCGGGCATCAGGGTGGAGAAGGGGTGTGGGGTGGGTTCCATGTGCATGCCGCTATTGTGCCCTGCACATGGATGAATTGCTTGACTTACTGGCGTCGCAGGACGGGCGCGACCTTATTTTTTCAGGAGGATGGCCCAGTCATGGAGCGATACGAGCAACTGCCGCACGAAGTCGCGGGTAGGTTCGTGGGTCAGCTTGCCGGCTTCGTCGAAGCGATCCTTGGCGCCACCGATCATGACTTCCGGCTTGTTGACCAGCTTCAGGTCGAGGAACACAGCCACCTGCCGTAAATGGTATTGCGCCCGGGCGGTGCCGATCGCCCCGGGGCTCACGCCCATGATGGCGGCGGGTTTGCCGGCAAACGGGTGGGCTGGCGGGCGCGAGGCCCAGTCGATGGCGTTCTTCAACACCCCGGGTATCGAATAATTGTATTCGGGCGTCACGAACAGCAGCGCGTCGGCGGCACGGATCTGCTGGCGAAAGCGCTCGACCACGTCCGGATAGACGTCGGTGTGCAAGTCTTCGTTGTAAAGGGGCAGATCCGAGATGTCGGCCTTGAGGAGCGTCATGCCGGGCGGGGCGAGTTCGATGGCGGCATCGAGTGCCGCGGTGTTGTATGACCGCTTGCGCAGGCTGCCGGAGATGCCCAGCACGGTGATTGGGGTATTGCTCATGGGGGACCTCATATCGACGGGAAAAGGCATGTGCGATAGCGCGTATCGCGAGTCGCTCGACTCTACCATAGGCCGATCCCGGCAACACATGATGCGCGCGTGATGTGTGCGCGGTCGACCATCCGCCAGCTCGAATGAGGGCGTCCTCAGCCCGATTTTTCAGCACACCCGATTCCGGCCATACGGAAAAAGGTGATCGACAAGTTATCAACAAAGTTGTTCAGTGTTTTTGTGGATAAGTGCCCGGCGCACCGAGTTATGCCCATGCCGCAGATGCATCGATTTTGTGCAGGCGCAGCACGCTTGGCCAGCTGCAGGTGCAAAAACGGCGCAGGAATTGCGCCGTCGAAACTGCCATGAAGCTAAAGATGTTAGCTGGGGATAACCCGTAGCTGCTTGACGTCCAGTTCTGCTTTGCCGAGTAATTCCTTGTCGAGTTTGCCGGTGATCTCGACCGTTGTCTTGTCGTCGATCGGCTGGTGCAGCGGAAAATGTTTGGGGTCGATTTTCACCCGCAGTTCGCCGCTCCGGTCCGCGAACAGGTAGTGCTTGTCACCCAGGTAGCGCACGATGCGTCCGCGCAGCGTGGCGTACTGATCGTCCTTGCCATGTTCGAGCAGTTGCTTGACGGGGGCGGCGGGCATGCCGGATGGCCCGGTATAGCCGGGCTTCGGCCCGGGGCCCGTATATTGCGCGATGGCGGCGGCGCTGAGCAGCGCCAATGAAACTGCCGTGATGATTTTTTTCATATGACTCCCAAATATTGCAAGTTCGACACACGGTCGCGGCGGCGGCTGCCGGGCGCGACCGCGAGCATTCTGGCATAGGGGATGCCTCGATTTACGCGGCACAGTCGGTGTCTGGGTAGTGTGACGCGAGGAAACAGGCGATTCGGGATGCGACGATCGCACGGGAAGCCGCATGGGCCGGCGCTATGCGGCGAGTGATTGGATGGTTCTGAAACGCAGTTAGGAAGACGCTTATTGTTGTGTTGTGCGGCGTCGATGTCCGCCGGCGTGAGCGAGGTTCGGGCTTCAGTCGGGCGATGTCAGTCGTTCCGCACGCTTCGGATGTTTGGGTGTTTGCAACAGCGCGTGGAGCATCGTGCGCGATCGCTTGAGTTGATTGGCCAGCGCCCATGCCTGTGCTTCGCTGGCAAACAGCCCCATCACCAGGCGCGCCTCGCCGGCAAAACCGTCGGTGAACAGGCCGATGTTCTTGAGCAGCATCTCGCCGGTGCGCTCGACGCTGACTTCATAGTCACGCGGCGAACGGTAGTGATGAACCACCACGGCAAACGATTTGCTGAGCGCATCCGGCATGTCGGCTCCCTTGTGAGTCGTCGGGATTGAAATACAGTTTCTGATTGTAGGCGAAAAAATCGGCGGCGCGGCGCGCGCTTGCCAAGCGGCGTAAAAAAAGCCCGCGAGGGAGCTGGCGGGCCTGAGGAGAGGGACAGCCGCAATGCTGCGAGGACGCAGCATGCTGGACAGAACTTAGAACAAGTCCATGACGCTGTCGTGACGGACGTCAGATCAGGGTCGGCAAAGCCTCGACCACCAGCAGTGCGAGCAAGGCGCCGGCAATGGCGCCGACCGCCCTGAGACTGAGTCGGGTAAAACGCGTGGCGACCGGGATCGCACCGATCAGGATTGCGCCGGCCATGGCCATCGGCAAAAACAGGGTGAGGTCGTACCAGTTGAGATGGACCATTGTCGCCTCCCGTCATCGAGCCTTCACTCCAGTATAGGAGGCGGCCGGCAAAACAGGAAAGATTCGTGCCTGTCCGCCGGCGCCGGCATGACGCACTGCCGCATTCCCGCGGCCGGACAGGCTCGAATGAAAAGGCCCATGTGCGGCGCCGCCGCGCATGGGCCCCGAGCTTGGCCGGCTCAACCGGCGCGGTCAACAGCGCCGGTTACTTGGCCTTGGCATTGATGATTGCGTCGGCGACATTCTTCGGCGCTTCAGCGTAATGCTTGAATTCCATGGTGTAGGTGGCGCGTCCCTGGGTGAGCGAGCGCAGCGAGGTCGAATAGCCGAACATCTCGGCCAGCGGCACCTCGGCGCGCACGATCTTGCCCCCGCCGACCATGTCGTCCATGCCCTGCACGATGCCCCGGCGCGAGCTCAGGTCGCCCATCACGTTGCCCATGAACTCTTCGGGCATTTCCACTTCCACGGCCATCATCGGCTCGAGCAGCACCGGGCTGGCCCGGCGCATGCCTTCCTTGAAGGCCATCGAGCCGGCCATCTTGAACGCGTTTTCGTTCGAGTCGACGTCGTGGTACGAACCGAAGAACAGCGTGGCCTTCACGTCCACCACCGGGTAACCGGCCAGCACACCCGCGTTGAGCGTCTCGCGAATGCCCTTGTCGACCGCCGGGATGTACTCGCGCGGCACCACGCCGCCCTTGATCGCGTCGACGAACTCGTAGCCCTTGCCCGGCTCCTGCGGCTCGAGCTTGAGCACCACGTGACCGTACTGGCCGCGCCCGCCCGACTGCTTGACGAACTTGCCTTCGACCTCGTCGCAGCTCTTGCGGATGGTCTCGCGGTAAGCGACCTGCGGCTTGCCCACGGTGGCCTCGACGCCGAACTCGCGGCGCATGCGATCGACCAGGATTTCCAGGTGCAGCTCGCCCATGCCCGAGATGATGGTTTGGCCCGATTCTTCGTCGGTCTTGACGCGGAACGACGGGTCTTCCTGGGCCAGGCGGTTGAGCGCGATGCCCATTTTTTCCTGGTCGGCCTTGGTCTTGGGCTC
>JAGXBI010000018.1 GCA_018971155.1 Burkholderiales bacterium | reverse complement strand
TAATTCGCCTGCTGCGCTCGCCGGTGGCGCCCGCCATTTCCGCAGCGTTCCTGCCGCTTGCGCTGAATGTTACCAGTGAGTGGTATCCGGTGTCGATTGCCGCCAGTACGGGCGCGCTGGCACTACTGTCGGTCGCTTACCAGCGCTCGCTCGGCGTGCGGCTTAACCACACGCCGAGCGCTCCGACCGATCCCGTGGACGACGAGATGGAGCGCCCCCCAAACGCTACATGTGGGTGCCGGGATTCGTCACATTTCTGGCGCTGGCATATGCCCTATCCGTCGTCACCGGACTCAGACTGATCCTTTTCCCCCCGCTGATCGTGATCGCGTTTGAAATGTTCGCTCACGCGGAGGTCTGTCCCTGGGCCAAGCGCCCCCTCGCCTTGCCACTGGCGTGCACGCTCACCGCGGCTGCCGGCCTGGGCGCTCTGCTGTTTTTCGGCGCCGGGCCACTGTCCGTTACCGTTGCGGCGCTCATCGGCATCGTGACACTGCGTTTGCTGCGCCTGCACATTCCCCCCGCGCTCGCGGTGGGCCTGCTGCCGCAAGTCATGCCGCATGCCGATTGGCGGTTTCCGTTGGCCGTCGCAACCGGCACGCTGACGCTCACCGCGGCCTTTATGATCTCGCGCCTGCTGCCGCCCCGTCGAGAACCGCTGAGATCACGTTGAAGTCGACTGATTTGCTTGCGCCCCCTTCCCTCCCTCAGGGGCTTTGCCGTCCGGAAACAAGCACACCGTCAGACACGCCATCAAGCGCACAGCAATAGCCGTCGGAATCGCCGCAGCGTCTCCAGCCAAAGCATGAGCGGCCCGTCGCCATCAAAAAATCCGGCGAGTCCGAAGTCCCTTGGCATTTCCATCATCAGAACGTGTTAAAGGCGGCCATGACTGGATGATCCCGATCGAGGATATGACCCGCACTTCCTACGCGTCGCAAATCGAGAACACCCTCAACCGTATGCCCGGCGTGCCCGCCGCGAACGTGAATCTGGCGACCGAACGGGTGACGGTGCGCTTGCTGGGTCATATGGTCGGATCACCGCAGTTGACCGACGCGCCAAGGGTCCGATTCTGAATTCGCTCGATCCGCGTTGCGCCAGCCGGCTTCCCGAAGGCCGCCCCCGCAAACGTGGCTCGAAAAAGCAATCTTTTGTAAGTTTCCCGCCCCGCGTCCGACTAATTGAAAGAATCACCTTGCCTGCCATCGCTGCGCGATGACGGGAATTAATGATTTATTCCCCTTAAAAGAGCGCCAACCGCACCATGAGCGATGCCACGCTGCGCCTACTACTATTCCTGTCGCTGCTGGCGCTGCTGAGTGTCGCGGAACGCCTTTGGCCGCGGCATACCGCGTCGCCCGCGCGCCGGCAGCGCTGGCCGGTCAATTTCGGCCTGGGGGCCATCAATGTGCTGTGTCTGCGCCTGCTGCTGCCCTGGCTGGCGGTCGATGCCGCGCTTTGGGCGCGGCAACACGATTTCGGGGTGCTGCATCGGCTGCACGTGGCGCCTTGGCCTGCTGCGGTGATGGCGTTCATCGCGCTGGATCTGACGATCTATACGCAACACCGCCTGATGCACCAGATCGAAATACTGTGGCGCCTGCACCGCGTGCATCACACGGATATCGCGCTCGACGTCAGCTCGGGCGTGCGATTCCATCCGCTGGAGATCCTGTTGTCGATGGGCATCAAGATCGTAGCGGTGCTGCTGCTTGGCGCCGGCCCGGCGGCGGTTGCGGCGTTCGAAATCGTGTTGAGCAGTTTTTCGCTGATGACGCATGCCAATCTGCGCCTGTCTTCCCGGCTCGACGCGGCGCTGCGCTGGGTGTTCGTGACGCCCGATATGCACCGCATTCACCACTCGGTGCGGCCCGAGGAGCACGATACGAATTACGGTTTCCACATTTCCTGGTGGGATCGCCTGTTCGGCAGCTACCTGCCGCAACCACAGCTGGCACAGGACACCATGCCGCTGGGGTTGGCGATATTTCGCGACGACGCTGCTCAACGTCTGCTGAGTTTGTTGATGCAACCGACAAAATAAAAGAATCCTTTTGCCGCGACGGCGGCTCTATGAGGTGCCGGACCTTACCGGCGCCTATCTACTTACGGAGATCGATATGAACAGCACTCAGCTTCTCAAGACCGCCCTGGCCGGCGCCCTGTCGCTAGGCGCAGCCTCGGCCGCCTTGGCGGCGCCGATGCAGATGACGCCCGCCCAGGAAAAAATGCAGCAGGAACGCGTCATGAAGATGGTCAAAGTGAATCATATGCAACTGTGTTATGGCATCAATGCTGCCTACAAAAACGACTGCAAGGCGGTAGGTCATTCCTGCGCCGGACAGGACAGCAAGGCCCGCGACCCGAATTCGTTTGTGGCGGTGCCGGCCGGCCTGTGCGGGAAGATCGACGGTGGCATCGTGAAATCGATGTAAGAGCAAAGCATCGTGTCGAGCCCCGCCGCGACGATCCCCACCTCGCATCCGATGCCAGTCTCAGCAGGCATCGGTTTGCGCACCCCGCATGTCAATCGTGTGCTGCACGAGCGACCCCAGGTGCCATGGGTCGAGGTGCACAGCGAGAATCTGTTCGCCGCAGGCGGCAGTCTGCATGCGGCGCTCGAGCGCATCCGCGAGGACACGCCGCTAAGCCTGCATGGCGTGGGCCTGTCGCTCGGCTCGGCCGATGTCATCGACACCGGCCATCTTAAGCAGTTGGTGGCGCTGGTACGGCGCTACCAGCCGGCGCTGGTGTCGGAACACCTCTGCTGGGGCGCGGTCGGCGGGCGTTACAGCAACGATCTGCTGCCGCTGCCATTTACCGAGGAGGCGGTGACGCTGCTGGTTTCGCGGATCGGGCAGGTACAGGACGCACTGGGGCGCGAGTTACTTGTCGAAAATGTTTCGTCTTACTTGCGTTTTCGAGACGCCGACTACACCGAATGGGATTTCGTCGCCGAAGTGGTGCGCCGCAGCGGCTGCGGCTTGCTCTGCGACGTCAACAACATTTACGTCAACAGCGTGAACCACGGCTTCGATCCGCTCGGCTACTTGCACGCGCTGCCGCCCGAGCGGGTTCGTGAAATTCACTTGGCCGGTTTTACCCGCAAGGACGAATTCGCGGAGCCATTGCTGATCGACACCCACAGCAGGCCTGTCGACGAAGCAGTGTGGGCGCTGTATGCCCAGGCCATCGAATGCTTCGGGCCAGTGCCCACGCTCATCGAGTGGGACCAGGACCTCCCTGAACTGGAAGTGCTGCTGGCCGAGGCAACCCGCGCCGAGGAGGTGCTCGATGCGAGCCGCATCCTCGCTGCTTGAAATGCAGCTCAGTTTTCTGGCCGCGCTATACGACAGCGGACAATCCGGACCCACGGATCGGCTGGCCGATAGCTGCCTCGAACCCGCCGCCCGGCTGCGCATCTATCGCCATAACAGCGAGCAGATTCACCTCGAGGCGCTGCGCACGACGTTTCCGGCCGTGCGTGCACTAGTGGGTGATGCGTTTTTCGACCAGACGGCCGCGCGCTATCGTGGCGCGAATCCTTCCCGATCCGGCAACCTGCAGGCATTCGGCGAGCACTTTGCCGAATTTCTGGCGGCGCAGGCCGACCAGCATCGACTGCCCTATCTCAGTGACGTCGCCCAGCTGGAATGGCGGCGTCAGAACGCGGCCCTGGCCGGCGACGCACAAGCGCTGAGCCTGGCGGCGTTGGGATCCGCGCTGGCTAATGCGGACGGACCGATGCGGGTGAGCTTTCACCCCAGCATGCAGTGGTTCGCCAGCCCGCATCCGGTGCTCACGCTTTGGCAATACGCGATGCAGCCCTCGCCACAGCGCTTGACGCTGTCGGAGTCCGGCGAGCACGTGGTGCTCTGGCGGAGCGCCGATGAAGTCGCCATGGCAAGCGTCGACGCCGCCACCTTTGCCTGTATCGACGTCTTGGCGCGCGGCGCAATTCTCGACACCGCGCACGCGGCGGCCAGCGCTCAGGATCCGGACTTCGATTTTGCCGCTTGTATCACGAGCTTGGTTCGGGAAGAGTTGGTCACGGCCATCACGCCCGTCTAAGGCGAAAATTCAATATGAGAAAACATCATGCGCATGCTTCACACTCTAGCCTCCTGCTATACCAGAGGCGCTGATTTGGCCGCCCGCTGGCTAGGCCCCGTTGCCTTGTTACTGATGCGCATCTGGGTCGGGCTCGCGTTCTGGCATGCTGGCGTGGTCAAGTTCGACGACCCCTACGGCACGCATTTCCTGTTCAACACGATGTACCAGGTGCCACTACTCTCGCCCGACCTGGCCGCCTTCCTCGGCACATGGATCGAACTGATCACGCCCTGGCTGTTGGGCTTGGGCGTGGCGGGACGGCTGACCGCCATATTCCTGTTCGTCTACAACGTCATTGCGGTGATTTCATACTCCGCCCTGTGGCCGCACGGTTTCTGGAACGGGTTGATCGGCGGTGACTTCAACGACCACAAGGTGTGGGCCATCATGCTGCTCGCCGTGATTGCCTGGGGACCTGGAGCGCTGTCGGTCGATCGGCTGCTGGCGCGGCTGTGGCCAAATGCTGGCCGCTCGAGCCACCGGGTGCGTCATGCGGCATGATCCTGTCCTGCTGGAATCCGCGCAACAGGGCGACCTCGCAGCCCTGGAGCAGCTCATGGCGCTCTGCCGTCCCAATTTGCGCCGCATCGCGCAAACGCAATGCGCCAGCAGCGTCGATCCGGAAGATGCCGTGCAGGAATCGCTGCTGCTGATCTATCGGCGCATCGGCGCGCTGCGCACGGCAGCCTCGTTCCCGGCATGGACCTTTTCGATCGTGCGGCGGGAATGCTATCGGCTGCTGCGTGCCCTGCGCGGGCAAGTCCAATTACCAGAGCCGGATCACCCGGTTTTTGCCTACACCGATCATCTCGATCTACGCCTGGACTTGGCCGCAGCTATCCAGTCCTTGCCCGAAAAATATCGCGAAGTCATCATTCTGCGCGATTTCGAAGAATTTTCGATCACCGAGATCGCCGAGCAACTGCTGTTGACGCGCGAGGCAGTCAAAAGCCGCATCCACCGCGCGCGCCAGATGGTGCAGGAGTATTTGAAGGATTGAGCAGGCGGTGCGATGTCACGAATTCACGCCATCGTCCGCAACGAAACGAACAAGCCGAAGTTACAAAGTGCGATCGCCATCCCCATCGGCGGAATCCTCAAGCATGCAGCAGTGATGCGATCAGCGGGCAAGAAACATTGCCCTGGTGCCTATAGCAGGCGCTCACCAATGCCACGAGCGCGGATTCCATGCGCATGAGATCCGCCAATTTATTGCGCACATCCGCGAGTTTGTGCTCAGCCAACCTGCTGGCCTGCGCGCAATGAGTGCCGTCCTCCAAGCGCAGCAGTTCGGCGATTTCTTCCAAATTGAAACCAAGTCGCTGAGCCGACTTGATGAAACGGACTCGCGTCGCATCCGCGCCGCCGTAGCGCCTGATGCCGCCATAGGGCCTGTCAGGCTCGCGCAATAACCCCTTGCGCTGATAGAAGCGGATGGTTTCGACATTGACGTTCGCCGCCTTGGCCAAGGCGCCGATGGTGAGATTTTCACGATGATCGGGCATATCGCTTGACTCCGTATATGAGTACGGAAGTAAGGTTACGCCATGCACGCCTGTTCCGATAGGACAACCATATGGATGAACCTCAAAGTGGCCGCGGCTCGCTGCTTGTCGGCGGACTGGCGGCCCTTCTCGCTTCGACCTGCTGCCTCGGCCCGCTGATACTGGTGGGTCTGGGCATCAGCGGTGCCTGGATCGGCAATTTGACCGCCCTGGAACCCTACCGTCCGTTTTTCGTCGGCGCGTCGCTGGTAGCATTGTTCTTCGCCTACCGCCGGATCTTTCGCCCGGCGGCGGCCTGCCAGCCGGGGGAAATCTGTGCCGCCCCCCGGGTCAGGGCCACCTACAAGATCTTGTTCTTGATTGTTGCGGCACTCGTGCTGGTCGCGCTTGCCTTTCCCTATGTCTTGCCGCTGTTTTACTGAATGGAGATTCCCATGAACAAACTCATTGCCATGGTCGCGCTGGCCGCCACCCTGAGCGCCCCCGCCTGGGCCACCGTGAAAACCATCACCCTTTTAGTGCCCGGCATGACCTGCGCGGCGTGTCCGATCACGGTTAAGGCCGCGCTATCCAAAGTGCCCGGCGTCGAAAATGCCACCGTGATTTTCGACAAAAAAGAAGCAGTGGTGAGCTTCGACGATGCGAAGACCAATGTCCAGGCCCTTATCAAAGCCACCACGGACGCAGGCTATCCATCCAGCATCAAACAGTAGCCAACCATCTTTCGGGAGCGGCATCATGGGTCTGATGGCACGCGTGGCGGACAAGACAGGGGGGCTCGGCAGCCTCGTCTCGGCGATGGGCTGCACCTCCTGCTTTCCCGCTCTCGCCAGTCTGGGCGCAGCCATCGGGCTCGGGTTCCTGGCCCGGTGGGAGGGGTTGTTCATTACTATCCTGATTCCGGCGTTTGCCGCACTGGCCTTGCTAGCAAATGCGCTGAGCTGGCTGTCACACCGGCGATGGTCGCGTACGGCGCTCGGAGTCATCGGGCCGTTGCTGGCGCTCTCGGCGGCCGTTTTGATGCGCTTCTACGGCCTGCCGAGCGCGCAGCTGCTTTCCATTGACATGCCCCTCATCGTCGGTGTGTCGATCTGGGATCTCGTTTCACCAGCGCGCCTCCGCCGCGATGCGCGCGGTTGCGAACTGCCACCCAAGCACAGCTGACGGCATCGTGTGTTGCTGCCATGACAAAGGAACGATGACATGATTGAGTTGCAGATTACCGGCATGACGTGCGATGGCTGTGCAGCACGCGTCAAGGCCGTCTTGGAACAGGCCCCGGGCGTGCGCTCGGCGGCTGTTTCCTATCCGGCCGCGCGAGCCCGGATCAATGCCGACCCAAGCGTGAGTATCGCGGCCTTGGCCACTGCGGTAGCCAAGCTCGGTTATCGCGTCCAGGCCTCCGCCTCCCTTGCCGAGCTAGCGAGCCAGTTCGACAAGGTCTCACATAAGGCGGATGAGGAAAGCAGGCGTCACGGCAGCCAGGGGGCGCTTCACATCGCTGTGATCGGCAGCGGCGGCGCGGCGATGGCCGGCGCACTCAAAGCCGTGGAGCGAGGCGCACGCGTGACTCTCGTCGAGCGCGGCGCGATCGGCGGCACGTGTGTGAACACCGGCTGTGTGCCCTCCAAGATCATGATCCGCGCGGCCCATATTGCCCACCTGCGCGGGCAAAGCCCGTTCGACGGCGGCATCGCGCCGGCCGCGCCGGCGATCCTGCGCGAGCGCCTGCTGGCGCAACAGCAAGCGCGCGTCGAGCAATTGCGGCATGCCAAATATGAAAACATCCTGGCGGGCAACCCCGCCATCACAGTGTTGCGCGGCGAGGCTCGCTTCAGGGACGATCACACGCTGAGCGTGCGCCTGATGGAAGGCGGCGAGCGCGAAGTCGCGTTCGATCGTTGTCTAATCGCGGTTGGCGCACGATCGGCGGTGCCGCCGATCCCGGGTCTGAAGGATACGCCATACTGGACCTCCACTGACGCACTGGTGGCTGATACCGTCCCGCCGCGATTGCTGGTGATCGGCTCGGCGGTGGTCGCCGCCGAACTCGGCCAGGCGTACGCCCGGCTGGGCAGTCAAGTGACAATCATCGCCCGCAGCGAACTATTCGTCCGCGAGGATCCGGCCATTGGCGAGCTCATCGGCCAGGTCTTCGCCGACGAGGGAATCAAGGTGTTGCGCCGAACCCAGATTCAATCGGTGCGCCATGAAAACGGCGAGTTCGTCGTCGCGACATCGGCCAGTCAACTGCGCGGCGATGCACTGCTGGTGGCCGCCGGCCGCACATCCAACGCCGACATGCTGGCACTGGCAGAGGCAGGCGTGCACACGACCCAAAGCGGCGCCATCGAAGTCGATGCGCAGTTACGTACCTCGGTGGCGCACATTTACGCCGCCGGCGACTGCACCGATCAGCCGCAGTTCGTCTACGTGGCTGCCGCCGGGGGCAACCGCGCCGCGATCAACATGACCGGCGGCGCCGCCCAGCTCAATCTGTCGGCCATGCCGGCGGTGGTGTTCACCGAGCCACAGATCGCCACCGTCGGTCTGACCGAGGCCGCGGCGCATCAGCAGGGGATCGAGACCGACAGCCGCACGCTCAGCCTAGACAACGTGCCCCGCGCGCTGGCCAACTTCGACACGCGCGGCTTTATCAAGATCGTGGTGGAAGCAGCCAGCGGCCGGCTGCTGGGCGTACAGGCGGTGACTGACAGCGCCGGCGAGCTAATCCAGACCGCGGCGATCGCATTGCGCGCCGGGATGACGGCAGCGCAACTGGCCGACCAGCTGTTTCCGTACCTGACGATGGTCGAGGGCCTGAAGCTCGCGGCGCAGACCTTCAGGAAGGACGTGACGCAACTGTCCTGCTGCGCCGGGTGAAAATGACAAGCAGTGTGCAAACGCCTGGAGGCGCATGCGAGGGTCGCTCCGGCTCAGTTCAGTCGCCGTAGATCACGAAGAGACGGTATTCGAGACGGGAAAGTGGCGCAAGGTCCGCGGCACGAGTAAGCTTGGCCTCGGGAGCCATATGCTGGCATTGAGCGCGCCGCCGCACGCGTCAGGTCCTTGCCGGCAGCGCTCGGTATCGATGACCGGGGTAGATGCATTGCGTGAATCTTCGGGCACCCTGAAACGGGCCTCGTTCTGGATTATTTTGGTGACCACAATTCTGTTGCTGGTCGTCGCTGGAGTGCTGGCCGGGTGGGTTTTGCCACGCGTGTCGCCATACATCGGCTTTGATACAAGCGTGGCGGGCACGGCTAAGCTGATTCGCTCGTGGGGCGCCTGGGGCATGGCGGCCTCCATTGCATTGATGGTGATTCACTCGTTCCTGCCTTTTCCCGCCGAGATCGTCGCACTGGCCAACGGGCTGGTGTACGGCCCCGTGTGGGGCGCCGCGCTGACATGGTCCGGCGCCATGCTGGGCGCCTGCGCCGCGTTCGGCGTGGGACGCCTGCTCGGGCGCCCCTTGTTGCAGCGTTTCCTGCCATCCGAGTCCCGGCAGCGACTGGCCGTCTGGTCGCGCACACGGGGCAGCGGTGCGCTTCTGGTCAGCCGTCTGATTCCGATAATCGCCTTCAACGTGATCAATTATGCGGCAGCCTTGGCGGAGATCTCCTGGTGGACGTTTCTCTGGACCACCGCGCTCGGCATTTTGCCCCTCACCATCTTATTTGCCGTCCTGGGCGATCAGATGTTGCATATGCCGCTGTGGGCTTGGCTGGGACTGAGCGTGATCGTCGCCATTGCATGGATCGCGCTGCATCGCGGGCATCACCCGCAGGACGATGCCGAGCGGCGCGACGACGGAAACCCCTCGGCCTGAAGGTCGCCAGAACAGAGGCTCGGGCTTGAGCGCCGCTATACCACTCATCGGCAAATTGCTCGGCGAGAAATTCGATGAATTGCCGGGCGCGCGCCGGCAGTTTCATGTCGTTGCTTCGCGCTGCTGCACGTGGACGAGGTGCCCGCTCCCGACATATCTCCGGCACTGCCACACCAGTTTCAACATGCTTGAGCGCTTCCATGATCTGGCTGTCGGTGAATCTTGACTTCTTCATCTGCAAAACTCCCTCTTAACGAGAGAATTCTATTTCTCCCAGCGTCGGATTTCAGGGGGTATTACCTAGCCTCCGCCGAAGCGCGTCGGAACATCTTGCGCAACACCGCATTTCCGAGCCTCATCAAAATACTTTGCGGCCGCATCCCCTAGCTCTCGAAACTGTGTTCGAATCTTCGAATCCGCGACGTCGCGCATAAAGTAACCTCATTCCACCGTCAATTTAAAATCTCGATTTGACGCGCCAGGGCGTCACTGCTGACTTAGTGTAGTCTATGACCAGGGGTCCCCTCAAGAAACGGATTTTTTCGTACGCTAAGCTGCGCAGAAAGTGAGCAACGATGGACTTTGCAGGCCGGCCATCACCGACTTCCGGACGAAAGGACGGTCGCTCTGGAAGGGGTTTCCGAGCGAAACAGCCAGAGGGCGCACACGGCGGCCGTCAACTCGACCGCCGCAAATGCACCCAATGCGGCTCCAAATCCGAAGCGAAGTACCTCCCCGAAGATGAGACTACCCAGGCCGAAGCCAACGAACAGGGTGAACACGTTCAAACCCATCGCCTGTCCTGGTCGCTTGCCCCCGAGCGACGTCACAATGCCCCCCAACAGCGGTTGGGTCATGTCGTAACCGAGGGACAGCACCATCGCCACTACCGGCGCAACGATCAAAGGGAAATCCCAGAGCAGGACCGCCGCGGCGAGCGTGCTGAGCGCGAGCCCGATCGGCAGCAACCTCGCACGCCCCCACTTGTCCGCCGCGCGGCCGATCACCGGTCCGAGCAGGAAGCCCGGCACGCCGTAGCCGAGCAACGCGAGGCCAATGCCGACCGGGCCGAGACCATAGCGCCTTTCGAGATACACGCCGAGCCAGGTGAAGACGCCGGAATGAAACATCGAATTTACAAAGACAAAGCCATAAGTGCGCTGTGCCCGCGAAGTGCCCAGCAGGCTCAGGTAGCCACGAAAGAGATCGCCGAGCGTGCCCCCCACTGGCTGCATCGCTGCCGCGATCATGCGGCGATAGGGCAGAAACAGCAGCAGGACAATTCCGCCCGCCGCACCGACCAGCAGGAAGAGCCCTCGCCAACCGATGAAGGGCACCAGCATCGCGCCCAACGGCGAGCCGAACGCCATCCCTCCGGCCATGGCACCGAACAGCCACCCGAGCGGGCGCCCTCGCTGCTCGTAGGGATAGACCTTGCCGACGAGCACGAGCGCGAGCGGCACCACACCGCTGGCGCCTAGCCCCGTCACGATACGCCACAGCGCGATCTGCCCGATAGAGGTCGCTGTCGCCGTCAACGTCGTGAGCGCCGCGAACGCCGCCAGGGACGCGAACATGACGCGCTGAACGCCGAGCCGGTCCGCCAACAGGCCGTAGACCAGCGTCGCGATCCCATACGGAATCAGGTAGGCCGGCACCACCAGACCGACCGTTTGCACAGAAGTGCTGAACGCGCTCGCGAGTGCCGGTATGATCGGCGCGACCATGTACGCCTGGAAAAAAATGATGAACGTGGCGGCTGCGAGCATCCGCAGCAGGCGTTCCCGTTCGTGATGATCAAGGGTACGTGGTACGGCTTTATGCACGATAGGGTTTCCGCAAAATCAGGTGTGATGGGGCTGGCGCTAAACCGCCAGCGCCGGAATGACAATGAAATAGGCGTTCAGCATGTACAGGCCGGCCAGCACCAGCGTGGCAGCACCGGCCACTTCGAACGCCCTCTGGTAACGCTGAAGCACGGCGAGGTTCTCCAACCAGCCCACCGCCGCGGCGCCCAGGATGACCGGAACCGCTCGGCCCATCGCAAACGCAAACAGGAGGGTTGCGCCGAACAGCGGCGAGCCGATCCCGGCCGCAATACCGAGCAGCACCACGAGAGCGGGCGTGCAAAACGGGCAGACCGCAACGGCAAAAGAGGCGCCGAGTACAACGGCCCCCCATCCGCTGCCGGCGCGTTTCCCGCGAAGCGAAATCGACGGCAGAGGCAGCCTGATCCAGCCGGGCCACATCAGGCCCAGCAGGATCAGTACGGGCCCGAGGACGAGGCCCCATTCCCTGCCGATCAGCTTCGCTACCCACTGCCCGCCGAAGCCGGCGATCAGCCCTAACAGCGTCTGCACGATCACCATGCCCAGGATAAACAGGCCGCCATACAACGTCGCTGTTTTCGGTTCGCGCGCCTTCGTGACGTACGCGAGCGAAACCGGAATGGAGGCCAGCGCCACCGGGTTGAAGGTAAAAACAAAGCCGAGCAGAAAGCCGATCCCTAGCGAGGCCAGGCTCGCCTGCTCGAGCGTCGCACGCAGTGACTCAATATTCATTTGGCGCTTCCAAGGCATGTTCCATTTTCATCTTGCTCCGATGGTGCACGGGTCTCGCGTTATCGTTGCGGGAAGCGGTGACTTACGTGCGATCGCGGTCAAACCGCCGCGTCAGCTCCTCCCGAAGCTCTGCAGCGCTGGGCAGTTTCGGGAAAACGAGTTCGCCATCGATCGCCATCGACGGCGGCGTCAACACGCCGAGTGCCACGGCGTAATCCAGTTCGTCCAGCAGGTTCACGTCGCGCCAGCTCACCCGATGCTCGCCGAACTCTTCGGCGATTGCTTTCAGGCTATCCCGGGCGCGATCGCAGTGGCTGCAGCCGGGCGTCGAAAAAACTTCGACCTTGATACTCATGGCAATCGTCCGGAGTTAGTGTGGGTCGCGATGCTGGCTAGCCATGCTGGACTCCAGCGCCGCCAGAATGGGGCAGTCATCCAACGGCCGGTCTTCGGCCGTGCAGATCTCGATCAGTTCGCTCAACGCCTGCGACATCGCTTGCATCGCCTTAATGTTCTGTTCGAGCTGCAATTTCTTTCGAATCGCGAGGCTGCGCACGTCGCTGCAGCACGAGCTGTCGTCGGCCTTCAGCTCAAGCAGTTGCCGTATTTCCGATAGGGTCATGCCGCAGTGCTGGGCGTGCTTGATGAAGTCCAATCGGCGCACCGCGTCCTCGTCATACAGCCGATAGCCGGCTTCGGTCTTTTTCGCGGGCATCAGCAACCTTTCATCCTCGTAGAAGCGGATGGTATCGGCGCTGACTTCGGCAAGCTTCGCGAGCTTGCCGATGGTCATCCCGGCGCGCTCCTGCGCCGCCTCAACCAACGGACCGATCCGACGCCGAGACCCTGCCGCACGGTTGTCCGTTGCGGACGGTTTGCCGACACCAGGACGGCTGTCCTTCCGCGAATTAGTGGGTGTTCGCACGAGTGCGTCCTCCAATGGCTATGGTTATTGCCTGCATGCCGGTTCCCGGCCGAACTGCGGTTCGTCTCAATTGCGAGGTCTGGGAGTTCAATTGACGACTCGGGTCTCGTAGCCAACGTCACCCAGGCATTTCGCGAGCGCGGCCGGTTCTACCTTCGTCGTGTCAAACAGCACTTCGATACGCTGGTCAAGAGCCTGCGCACGTACCTGCCGCACGCCCTGCAGCGCGGTGAGCAGGCGCGTGACGCGCTCTTCGCATTTCTCACAGTTAAGCCGCTGCTCGCCGGTAACTTCGAGCGTGACGGATTTGAACATCGCTAAAACCCTCCATTCATGACGCGGACGCGGATCGCGGGAGACGCTCGCCTCACGACACGGTCGCCCGGGAGGGCATCTGAGGCGCGTGCCCCACTGCCCTGATTGCCTCGAAGAAATAGCCGCCGCGGCCCCACAGCGAGTTGATGAAAATCGTGGTCACGCTCGCGGCCATCGCCACCATGCCCCATACCGGATAGATCAAGCCAGTGGCCGCAGCCGGAATCCCGATGCCATTGAACAGGAAAGCCAGCGAGACGTTCTGCACGATCTTCCGGTAGCTGTTGCGGCTGACCGCATGGGCGTCGAGGACGGCGCCAAGCCGCTGGTTCAGGATGATCACGTCGGCCGACTCGATCGCGATGTCTGCACCACTGCCGAAGGCGATACCGACATCCGCCTGCATCAGCGCCGGCGCATCGTTGATGCCGTCGCCGACCATCGCCACGCGTGCGCGCTGCTGCAACTCGCGGATCAAGACGGCTTTCCCGGCCGGCAGCACGCGCGCATGCACCTCTTCGATGCCCGCGGCGCGAGCGAAATGGCGTGCCGCCTGCTCGTTATCGCCGGTGATCAGACTCGTGCGAATGCCAAGCGCGTGCAGACGACGCACAGTCTCCGCGGCGTCGGGCCGTAGCGCATCGCCCAGCGCCAGCAGACCGAGCAACACGCCGTCCCGCGCCAGACCGATGACCGTCAGTCCGCTCGCTTCGAGTTCATTGATGCGCGCGTGCTGAGCCGCAAGATCCACACCTTCAGCCGCGAGAAACACCGGGCTGCCAACCATCAAGCGCGTCTCACCGAGCCGTGCCCGGACGCCGTGACCCGCGACGGCCTCGAACCCTTCCACCTCGGACAGCGCGATATGGCGTTTAAACGCTTCTTCGACTACGGCCCGCGCGAGCGGGTGCTCAGAAAAGGCTTCGACGGCTCCCGCAAGGGCAAGCATCTCCTCTTCTGCACACGCCGCGGCGACGATCTCGCGTAAAGCGGGACGGCCCTCGGTCAGCGTGCCGGTCTTGTCGAAGACCACGCGGTCCACGCGTCGCAGCGCCTGAAACGCCTCACCGGTGCGCATCAGCACGCCGCGCTCGGCGGCCTCGCCGGCCCCCCGTACGATCGACAGCGGGGCCGAGATGCCCACCGCGCACGGATACCCCATGACCAGCACGCTGAGGCCGGCGAACACCGCCCGTTGCAGATCCGGTGAGGCTCCGACGACCAGTGGCCCGACGAGCCAGAAGAGCGCCGCGCCGGCCGCCGTGGCCAGCACGAGCGGTGTATAGATGCGCAGCACGCGGTCGACGAGATGCAGCAGGCCAGGTTTGAGGGCGCGTGCGTCTTCGACGCTGCGCACCACCTGCCTGAGGAAACTGTCTTCGCCCACCACACTGACGCGCACGAGCAGCGTGCCGTGACCGTTCAGCGCGCCACTTACCACCCGGTCGCCGGTGCGCTTCTCGACGGGTAGTGGCTCGCCGGTCACGAGCGATTCGTCCACGTCCGATTCGCCCGACTCGACTTGCCCGTCGACCGGCACCCGCCCGCCCGGGCGGATGCGCACCAGGTCGCCGACGCGGACCTGTTCGAGCGGCACTTCCCGTTCTTGACCGTCCTTGACGACATACGCCACGTCAGGCTCAAGGTCCAGCAGCTTCTTGACCGCCTGCGAACTGCGGGTCTTGACGATCAGCGACAACCACTCGGAAAAGATGTGATAGCTGAGCACCATCACGGTCACCGCGAAAAACGCTCCCGTCGGATAACCGGCGGGGTGGAGTGCCAAGCCGATCGCCCCACCCGCCAGCCCCGCAAAGGCCCCGAACTCAACCAGCACGTGCTGATTGAGGATGCCGCGACGCAGCGCCATGACAGCCATCCGCACGATATGCTGGCCCACGCCGAAGACGAGCATCAGCGCGAGCGCGCCAGTCAGCCACGGAACGGTCGCCCCGAACGTGCCGCGCAGCTTGAGATAATAGATACCGGCTCCGAACACCGCGAGCAGGGCCGTGCCGGCCATCGCGCGATGCAGGCCGTAGCCGCGCAACACGACGAAGGCAAAGGCCACCAGACTCACGAGAGAAAACACGCACAGCGGGAACCACGCACTGTCCACCGGGTAGCCGACCAGGCCCATCGAGGCAATGCTGGCCGCGAGGGCGGTCAGGAAGCGTCCACGCTCGCGAACCAGTGCGCGCTCTTCTTCGTCATACGGGCGTAGCTTGCGCGGATCGGAGACCGTATAGCCGATGTCCTTGAGGGTCTGCAGCAGATCCTCGGCACGGGCCACGCTCGGGTCATATTCGATCAGCGCCTGCTCGTGGGTCAAACTGACGGCGACCTTGTCGACGCCAGGCCGCTTGCCCAGCGCCTTTTCGATCGTGCCGGTGCACAGTGAACAGTGCAGCCCGCCGATGCGCGCGCGGATGCGCCGCCGGCCCGGCAGACTGGATGGCTCTTCGCTCCAGAAGTGCGTGGCCGATTCAACGGACGTTGCAGTAGTCATGACAACACCTCGACATCGAATCCCATCATTTGCAGCCGCTCGCGTATCTGCTTTGAGGTGAGCAGAGCCGGATCAAACGCAACCGCCACACGTTGCGTCTCGGCGTCGGCGCCCACGTGCCGTACCCCCTGCATCCGCTCCAGGGCGAAACGGATACGGGTCTCGCAACCGCTGCAGTGGATTTTTTCGTCACCGGTTACGGCAAAATCAATCCGGTCCATCATGAATCTCCTGTGTGGGTCCGGCGCGCGACCAGGGCCTTCAGGCCAAAACGGCGTGAGCCCCAGACGACTTCGACTGGTCCAACCGCGATTTCCGAGCGGCGGCGCAAAGCCACTGCAACGATGCCTCCGGCCAGAGCACGGGCAGACTGCACCGCGATGTCTTCATCCTAGACCTTGGAGTGCACTCCAGAGTCAAGAGGATATTTATCATTTTTCTCACGACAGTGCTGCGCGCTGCGCCCACTGTGTTGGGGTCAGCTCACGAAACGGAAAAAATCGTACGTTAAGACCTCAGTTACCCGATGTGTGTGTGCCGTTCGTGTCTTGGCTCTGTTTCCATAGACGCGAGCCCATGCAAGATGCCGCAGGCATCTACGGACTGCTCGCTCCGGCAGCGCTGACGCAGCTCACTGAGTTGCCGCTTGAGTTGGGACAGCTCCGCAATACGCACGTCAACGTGGGCGATGTGCTCGTCCAGCAACTGGTTGACGGCGCCACAATCGCCAGCGGGCTGATCCATGAATCCCAGCAGCGCGCGGATTTCCTCGTGCGTCATATTCAACGCACGACAGTTACGGATGAAGCGCAGCCGGTCGATGTGAGCACTGCCATAGCTGCGGTAGTTGGCCGCCGTGCGCGCTGGGGCAGGCAGTAATCCTTCTTTTTCGTAGTAGCGCACCGTTTCCACCGTGCATTGCGCCACGTGGGCGAGTTCTCCGATTTTCATGGCTAGTCTCCAAGATGCTTGACCCTGTAGTTGCTTCAGGGTGTCGAATGCGCAGCATACGACGAAAAATGGAGTTCTGCCATGGCCGGCTGCTGCGACCACGATCACAACAAAAAAACTGTGCATGGGGACTGTCATGCCGATCACACCGATGCGCAGGACCAAAACCACAATCGTGCTCACGACCACGACCGTGTTCACAGCCACGTGAGCGTGAAGGATGGTGTATCCACACCCGCCGCTTCACATGATCATCATGACCATGCGGGCGACCAGTGTTGTTCTTCCACCCCCATTGCGTTTGGCAGCCTGGCTGCGCCGGAAGTGGTGGCTGACGGCACCCGCACCCCCATCCGCATCATGCAGATGGATTGCCCTACCGAAGAAGCCCTGATCCGCAAGAAGCTGGGGGGCATCCCGTCGGTCAAAAGCCTGGAATTCAACCTGATGCAGCGCGTGCTGACAGTGGTCCATGCGCCGAACGCGCTGGAGCCGGTGCTGGACGCGGTGCGCTCACTCGGCTTTGAGCCGGAAGTGCCGGACGCCAGCGGGCAACTCGCTGCGGTCGCCGAAGAGCCCAGGAAACCATGGTGGCCGTTAGCCTTGGCAGGCGTTGCCGCGATCACGTCGGAGGCCGCGAGTTGGATGGGACTACCGGCCTGGGTGGCCGCCTCACTGGCCATCCTCGCCGTAGTCGTTTGCGGTCTGACTACCTACAAGAAGGGATGGGTGGCCATTCGCAACGGTAACCTGAATATCAACGCGCTGATGAGCATTGCCGTGACCGGCGCGCTGGCGCTGGGCCAGTGGCCGGAAGCGGCGATGGTGATGGTTCTATTCACCATCGCGGAGCTGATTGAGGTCAAGTCGCTCGATCGCGCTCGCAACGCGATCGAGGGGCTGATGCGACTCGCTCCTGAGAAGGCCTCCGTGCAGCAAGCGGATGGCACCTGGCGGGAAATGGACGCCAAAACCGTCGCGGTGGGCAGCATGGTCCGGGTGAAGCCGGGCGAGCGCATCGGCCTGGACGGTGAGATCGTCCGTGGCCGCTCGGCCGTGAACCAGGCGCCGATCACCGGGGAAAGCCTGCCGGCGGACAAGGCCGAAGGCGATCCCGTGTTCGCCGGAACGATCAACGAATCCGGCTCCTTTGACTACCGGGTCACTGCGGCGGCGAACAATACCACCCTGGCGCGCATCATCCATGCCGTCGAGGAGGCGCAAGGGGCGAAAGCGCCGACACAACGCTTCGTCGATCAATTCGCCCGTGTTTATACGCCGATCGTGTTTGCGATTGCACTGGCCGTGGCGGTGCTGCCGCCGTTGCTGATGAGTGGCAGCTGGCACGACTGGATCTACAAGGCCCTGGTATTGCTGGTGATTGCGTGTCCGTGCGCGCTGGTAATTTCGACCCCGGTCACGATCGTCAGCGGCCTGGCCGCTGCGGCCAGCCACGGAATTCTGATCAAGGGCGGGGTCTATCTGGAAGAAGGTCGCAAGCTGGCGTGGTTGGCACTCGACAAGACCGGCACCATCACCCACGGCAAACCGGAACAGACAGACTTCGAAGTGCGTGCCGAGATGGATGCTCTTCGCTGCCGTCAATTGGCCGCCAGTCTGGCCGGTCGCTCTGATCACCCGGTATCGCAAGCCGTTGCCTACGCAGCGGCCCAACATGGGATCAAGCACGAGAGCGTCGACGCGTTCGAGGCACTGCCCGGTCGCGGCGTGCGTGGCGTGATCGCGGGCAAGGCATACTCTCTGGGCAACCACCGCCTGGTGCATGAACTCGACCGTTGCACGCCGGAACTGGAGGCACGCTTGGATGAGTTGGAGCGCCAAGGTAAAACAGTCGTGATGCTGGTCGATGATCGGCAAGTGCTGGCCTTGTTCGCCGTGGCCGACACGGTGAAGAGCAGCAGCCGCGCTGCCATCGCCGATCTGCACCGCTTGGGGGTCAAGACCGTGATGCTGACCGGCGACAACCCGCACACCGCCGAAGCGATCGCCGGGCAGGTAGGGGTCGATCAAGCTCGCGGCAACCAATTGCCTGAGGACAAGCTGAAAGCCGTCGAGGATTTTAGCGCCAAAGGTACGGTGGGTATGGTCGGCGACGGCATCAATGACGCTCCGGCGCTGGCGCGCGCCCACATTGGTTTTGCGATGGGCGCGATGGGCACCGACACGGCGATTGAAACGGCCGATGTCGCTCTGATGGACGATGACCTGCGCAAGATCCCGACCTTCGTCCGGCTGTCGCAGGCCACGCGCTCGGTACTGGTCCAGAACATCGCTCTGGCGCTGGGTATCAAGGGCGTGTTCCTAGTGCTCACACTGGTAGGCCTGGGCACCATGTGGATGGCCGTATTCGCTGACGTGGGTGCGAGCTTGCTGGTGGTCGGCAACGGCTTGCGGTTGCTGCGGAAATAACGAGCCTTCCCCCTATCTGGGGTCGTCTCAGAAAACAAAGCACGCTAAGGCGAAATTGGGGTGTGCTCACGAAACGGAAGAAATACGCTAAGACCGCCCTTGGCCGAATGGACTGCGGTTAGCGGTCTGAACCACACCTTAGATTTGGCGGGCAGCATTTTGTTGACCCATCCTATCCACGGGGATAGGATGTCGGCATGGACAAGAAAATTCTCCACGCATCTCACTCCGACATCGTTCTTCGCCTGAAGCGTGCCGAGGGCCATCTGCGCAGCACGATTGCGATGATTGAGGCCGAGCGAAACTGCGTTGAGCTCGCGCAGCAGCTCCATGCCATCGAGAAGGCCATCACGAACGCGAAGAAAGCGCTCATCCACGACCACGTGGACCACTGCCTCGAAGCGCAGTCCAGCTCCGATGCTGCGTCCGCCAAGGCCGCGCTCGCGGAATTCAAAGAAATCAGCAAGTATCTGTAGGGCTTACCAATGAGCTTCCTTTCTTTCCAGCAGATGGATACCAGTTCTGCTGCGTTGCTGGTCGGCGCCGTCCTGGTCGTCGGGGTCCTGCACACCATCGTCCCGGACCACTGGGTCCCCATCACGCTCGTCGCGCGGCAACGAGGGTGGACCAAGAGGCAAACCGCACGCGCCGCACTTCAGGCCGGCACGGGTCACGTTGTCACGACGCTTATCCTGGCGGCCATCGTATGGCTGGCAGGCGTCGCCGTCGCGACGAAGTTTGGTCACTGGGTCGATACGATTTCGAGCATCGCGCTCGTTGCGTTTGGACTATGGATTGCCATTTCGTCCTGGTTTGAACTTCGTTCGGGCGATGGGCACGGGCATAGCCACGGTCCCCACGGACATACGCACGATTTTTCCCATCTGGCGGGCCCCGACGGCTCGATCGATGTTATTCACGGCCCGGAGCTGCAGCGGATGTATGGGGAACACGGCGCTCTTGAGCTTTCAATTTATGAGCTTGGACAGCCGCCGCGTTTCCGGTTTACCGCGACGCGACCACAGACGGTGGAAACTTTGACGGTCGAGACCCGCCGTGAAGATGGTGCTCGTCAGTCTTTTGCGTTCGCCCGACGTGGAGAATATTGGGAATCGCTGGACGACATTCCCGAGCCGCATGGTTTTGATGTCAGCGTGACGGTTAGCCACGAGGGCCATGCACATTCATATCAAACTGCTTTTGCCGAACATGAGCATCATCACGGCGACCATGATCTTCACGATCACCATGACCACAGCCACGGGGCTGCAAGGAAGATATCGTCGAGAACCGCTCTACTACTGATTCTT
>JAGXBI010000325.1 GCA_018971155.1 Burkholderiales bacterium | reverse complement strand
GGTCGGCGCAGTCGGCGACCGCCTCGACCCAGACCGGTATCGTAGCGCAGTTCGTCAGTGAACGTGGGGATGGTTGTAATGTTCGAGCCGAATGCTCTCCCAGTCGGCGACCTGTTCCAGGCTGGCCAGACGCCGAATCTCGTCCTGCCCGGCCTTGGTCAATAGCGCGATGACCAGCGGATAGCGAACACCGCTGACTTCGTAGTCGCTGCGTGTCGACTCGATCAGGCCGAGCGAGCGCAGATAATCGAAAAGCGTCGAGCGCTTGTACCAGGGAACCTTGCGCAACTGCACGTGGCGCAGTGCGTCGAGCACAGAGCCGTTTGAGACCATAACCTTCTCCTTGTCGGACGCGCCGCCATCTCGTGGACGAAGCGATCCACGCAAAACCAGCCGCCGATTCAGAATTCGGTTGGAGTACTTCGCCAATGCCCCGCCGGCTGCTCACGCAAGGTTCATGATACGCCGCGGACCCTCCGTGGTACAGGATAAATACCGAGGGAAAATACCGAAAAAAAATGGCGGGTGGACAGCTCTGAATTGCTGTCCACCCGCCATCCGTATCGTTTTACGGGCACCGCTCCCGGTCAGGGCGCAACGCCGCGTTCAGCGATGCTTAGAGCGGCTTGATGTTGGCGGCTTGCTTGCCCTTCGGGCCGGTCTTAACTTCGAACGACACGCGCTGGTTTTCCTGCAGCGACTTGAAGCCTTCGGTCTTGATTTCCGAAAAATGAGCAAACAGATCTTCGCCGCCAGCATCCGGGGTGATGAAGCCGAAGCCTTTAGCGTCGTTGAACCATTTGACGATACCAGTATCCATGTTTCTTTCCAAAAGATAAAAATCAAACAATCGAGATGAAAATCATCCCGCGAACGCACGAAAATCAAGGGGAGGAAATGAAGAACTGAAGTACCGGCGAACGCTGGAGAACAACAATGAGCAACAACTTCGCACTTGACAATCTGCGTGGGCCTTTATACGCCGGATTTAAAATCGTGTCAAACAATTTATTTACCGGCCCGTCGGCACTGCCCGCGCACCCGGTCGTTTTTTAGTTGTCGCTGCGGCGCCTGGCCGCGCTTGCCTTTACAATCCCCACTTTTGCCAACCACCGCGAGTCCCTTCCGGATTCGTCAAACCGACACACAGGATGATCAGCGCAGCTCCCTTGCCCACTCGAGCCACCCCTTCACGCCCCCGCCGGCGACTCGCATTGTTGCTGCTTCCGGCATTGCTCGCCGCGTGCGCGTCGGCCCCCTCGGGCGGCCCGGTCGGGGACGGTTACTACCGGGTTCGCTCCGGCGACACGCTCGGCAAGATCGCGCAAACCTATCGTCAGAGCGTCACGAGCCTGGCACGCTGGAACAATCTCTCCAACCCCAATCGAATCGACGTCGGCCAGGTGCTGCGTGTAGCGCCGCCGGCCGGCGCGGGCGAGGCCGCCAGCAGTCAAACCGTCCCACCGGCGGCCAGCGACAATGCGCTGCCGGCGAGCAGCATTGCGCTGCGCTGGCCGGTTCAGGGCCCGGTCATCGCGCGCTTTAATGGCACCAGCAACAAGGGGATCGACATCGGCGGGCAACTCGGCCAGCCGGTGGTCGCAGCGGCCGCCGGCAAGGTCGTCTATGCCGGCAACGGTCTGCGCGGCTACGGCAATCTGGTCATGCTCAAGCACAGCGGCGGCTTCCTGACCGCCTATGCCCACAACCGGGTCATCCTGGTCAAGGAGGGGCAATATGTTGCGCAGGGCCAGCAAATCGCGGAGATGGGCAGCACCGACAGCCAACGCGTCCAGTTGCACTTCGAATTGCGCCAGGAGGGCAAGCCGCTCGATCCGCTACGCTACCTGCCCAGCCGCTAGACGCTCACCCGGCGGCCCTGGCGCCGCTTGTGGGGCGGGCGCTAGGGAGACAGCAAATAACCTTGCTGCAACCCGCCCGCCAGGGCGGCACGCCAGCCCGGGTGCACGTCGGCTTGCGTCCACACCGCCAGATGCAGCGCGGACAAAGCCAACGGATCGCTCAGCAACCGGCTTTTCTGCTTGTCGGGCAAATCATCGGGGCCATTGGCCAGCGCCTCGCGCACCATTTCGGCACGCCGCGCCACATCATTACTGCGCGGCGGCCGTAGCCTCGCACTGGCGCATGCGAGCGCGTTGACCACTGGATCGACCACCGCCTTGACGAAGTCCGGCCCCGGCGAAGCCGTCTCGGTATACTTCTGCGCCCAGCGCAATTCTTTCGGCGGCCACGACTCCTCCGGGATCAGAAACAGCCGCATGCGGCGCAAGCGTCGCCCCAGCGATACCCGGCTCGAGAACACCGAAAGCGGCACCGACAGCGCCAGCGCGCCGACGATCGGCAGCAGCCAAAGCAGGTAAGCCGGATTGAGCCAGTAGACACCCACAGCCCAAACGATGCCCAGCAGCGAATGCCACCCGTGCCGGCGCAACGCCTCGCCCCAGGTCGTCTCGGCGTCCTCGCGCGGCGGCGACTTCCACTGGATCGACCACCCGGTGAACGCCGCCACCACGAACTGGGTATGAAACAGCATGCGTATCGGCGCCAGCAAGGCGGACAGCACCATTTCGATGGCCAGGCCCAGCGTCAGGTTGAAGGCCCCGCCAAAACGCGTCGAATCCTTGAACCACAGCAGGATCACACTCAGAACCTTCGGCAGGAACAACAGTGTCGCGGTCGCGCTGAACAGCGCGATGGCCCGTTCGGGGTGCCATTGCGGCCACAACGGGAACAACTGGCGCGGCTCGACAAAATACTGCGGCGCCACCAGCGTGTGCTTGGCCAGCATCACGGTGGAGAGCAGCAGAAAAAGAAACCATAGTGGCGACGACAGATAAGCCATGACGCCGGTGACAAAAACGGCACGGTGCACGCCATGAATGCGCTCGGCCAGAAACAGCCGAAAATTCATCAGATTCCCCTGACACCAGCGTCGATCGCGCTTGAGCTCATCGAGCAGGTTGGGCGGCATTTCCTCGTAGCTGCCCGGCAAATCGTAGGCGATCCAGACGCCCCAGCCGGCGCGCCGCATCAATGCGGCTTCGACGAAATCGTGCGACAGAATCTCGCCGGTCAGCACCCCGCTGCCCGGCAACGGCGCCAACGCGCAGTGCTTCATGAACGGCGCCAGGCGGATAATCGCGTTATGGCCCCAGTAGTGCGATTCGCCCAACTGCCAGTAGTGCAGCCCGGCGGTGAACAGCGGGCCATAAACTCGCGAAGCGAATTGCTGCAGCCGCGCGTAGAACGTCTCGCGCCCGGCCGCCAGCGGCGCGGTCTGGATGATGCCGGCGCCCGGGTTGGCCTCCATCATGCGCGCCAGCTTGCCCAGACACTCGCCGCTCATGATGCTGTCGGCGTCGAGCACGATCATGTAGCGATAGTTGCCGCCCCAGCGCCGGCAAAAGTCGTCGATATTGCCGCTCTTGCGCTTGACCCGGCGCTGCCGCCGGCGATAGAAGATGCGGCCGAAGCCGTCGACCGCCCGGCACAGCGACAACCATGCATCGGTTTCGGCCACGCATACGTCGGGATCGTTGCTGTCGCTCAACACGAAAAAGTCGAAGGCCGCCAAATCGTCGGTTTTGGCCAACGATTCGTAAGTCGCTCGCAGGCCCGCGAACACACGCGGCACGCTCTCGTTGCAGATCGGCATGACCACCGCGGTTCGCGCGCCCTCGCCAAGCGGCTCCTGGCCAACCGCAGTGCGCGAAATGACGTAGCGGTCGCGGCCGAACAGCAGCACGAAAAACCCCATGATGGCCGTCCAGAAGCCGGCCGATACCCAGCAGAACAGTATCGCGAACAGGACCAGCGCAACGATCTCCAGCGGATCGCGTCCCTGATAGGGCAGCACGGTGCTCATGAAGTGGGTGGCCAGCGCCGTTTGCGCCAGCGTGAGAACCAGCAGCATCATGCGCCGGACACGACCGGCATGACGCCATCGCCCCCGCGGGTCGGGCGAATCCGGGGCCGGCGCGTGAGCGCGCCCGCCGAACAGGCCACCGAGCCAGCGCGACAGTGGATTGAGCGACCAGGGGTGAGGACCGATGGGCGTGCGCGCCACCGTCGGCGCACTCACGATCTGTACCCCATCGCCGCGGCCGTGCTGCGCGATAACCGGCGTCGCGTCGGCCTGCGGCGCCCCGTAGGCCA
>JAGXBI010000324.1 GCA_018971155.1 Burkholderiales bacterium | reverse complement strand
AACGCCTGGGCTGCCTCGTGGCTCTCGGTCACATAGCCGTCGTCCGGCGCCAGATCGCGCAGCGCGGCGGGCGTCGCGCCGGCCAGGTCGGCGAAAGCGAAGCTGCCGTCGCGCACTGTCACGCCGCGCTCGAGCCACTGCCCATCGCGCCGCACGTGCAGGCGTACCGGCATCGCGTCGAGCACTTCGTTGCCGATCATCAGGCCGCTGAAAGCGGCCGGCAGGGCGTCCAGCCAGATCACGCGATCGACCAGGTGCGGCGCGGCGGCGCTCAGCGTCGCGCGTTGCCGCTCGCGCAACTCGCCCGACAATTCCAGGATCGCGTACTGGGCGCAGGGCCGGCCGAGCGCCTCGAGTTCGAGCAGGAGGTCGGCGGCCAGACGCCCGGAGCCGGCACCGAACTCCAGGATGTGCGCCGCGCCGCTGGCCTCGAAAACCTCGGCGGCCTGGCGCGCCAGCGTGCGGGCGAACAGCGGCGTGAGCTCCGGCGCGGTGACGAAATCGCTGCCGTCGCTGGCCAGCTTGCCGAACTTGGCCGCGCCGGCGCTGTAATAGCCCAGGCCGGGCGCGTAGAGCGCCAGCGCCATATAGCGATCGAACGGCACCCAGCCGTGCGCGGCGGCGATGGCCGACGCGATGTGGCGCGACAATTGGCGCGAATGTTCCAGCGCGACGGGCTCCGGAACGGGTAAACTAGGGGGTTTTGGTGCGGCCTGATTCATCCCGGCATTGTAGCGGAGTGGCTCGGGCGCGGTGCGCGATGTGGTGCCTGATGGGCGCAAGTAAAGCACATGACTGATTCTTCTTCCCCCCTGACCCCCTTGCCGGCCGAGCCGGCGCAAGCCGGTGCCGGGCCGCGCATCGCCCTGGTGACGGGCGCGGCGCGGCGCATCGGGCGCAGCATCGCGCTCGCCCTGGCGCGTGGCGGCTGGGACATCGCCGTGCATTGCGGCGCCTCGCTGGACGAGGCGCGGGCGGTGGCCGGCGAGATCGAGGCGCTGGGGCGCCGCGCCGCGGTGCTGCCCGCCGATCTGGCCGACGAGGCCGCCGCCGCCGGCCTGATCGAGCGCTGCCGGCAGGCGCTGGGGCTGCCCGATTGCGTGGTCAACAACGCCTCGCTGTTCGCCTATGACACGCCCGAGACCTTCGGCTACGCGGCACTGGCGCGGCATGCCGCGATCAACACCGGCGCCCCGCTGGTGCTGGCCCGCGAACTGCACCGGGCGCTGCCCGACGACGGCCGCGCGGTGATCATCAACCTGCTCGACCAGAAACTGGTCAACATGAATCCCGACTATCTGTCGTACACCCTGTCGAAAGCCGCCCTGCAGGCCGCGACGGTAGCGCTGGCCCAGGCCTTCGCGCCGAAGCTGCGGGTGGTGGGGGTGGCGCCGGGCATCACGCTGGTCTCGGGCAGCCAGAGCGCCGAGAACTTCGCCGCGGCTCACCGGCAAACGCCGCTGGGCCGCTCTTCCACGCCGGACGACATCGCCCAGGCGGTGGCTTATCTGGCACAGGCGCCGGCCGTGACCGGCACGGTGCTGATGGTCGACGGCGGCCAGCACCTGCAACCCTCGCTGCGCGACGTGATGTTCGCGATCGAATCCCCATAAGAGAACCCCCACCATGTATAGCGCCCTGTTTCACTCCCGCCTCGCCGATTGCCGCCGCATGTTTTTGCGCGACTATGAGGTGAACATCAATATCGGCGTGCACGAGTTCGAAAAACGCGGCGAGCAGCGCGTGCTGATCAACGTCGAATTGTTCGTTCCGCTGGCGCAATCGACGCCGCAGCAGGACAAGCTCGATGAAGTCGTCGATTACGACTTCATGCGCGAGACCATTGCCAACCGCGTCGCCCAGGGCCATATCCACCTGCAGGAAACGCTGTGCGACGACGTCGCCAAAATCATGCTGGCGCATCCCCGCGTGCGCGCGGTACGGGTTTCGACCGAAAAGCCCGATGTGTATCCGGACTGCGAATCGGTCGGCATCGAAGTGTTTCTCATCAAGGATGCCTGAACATGAGCGCGGTCATGCATGACGCGGCGAGCGCGCCGGACACCAAGGCGGCGCAAAAGCTCGCCTTCGAGAACAACAAGCTCGAGAAGCGGCTGGCGCGCCTGGTCGGCAAGGCGATCGGCGACTACAACATGATCGAGGACGGCGACAAGGTCATGGTATGCCTGTCCGGCGGCAAGGACAGCTATGCGCTGCTCGACATCCTGCTCAAGCTGCGCGAGCGCGCGCCGATCCACTTCGATCTGGTGGCCGTCAATCTCGACCAGAAGCAGCCGGGCTTTCCCGCGCATGTGCTGCCCGATTACCTGAGCGGCCTGGGCGTGCCGTTTCACATCGAAACGCAGGATACCTACAGCATCGTCAAGCGCCTGGTGCCCGAGGGCAAGACCACCTGCTCGCTGTGCTCGCGGCTGCGGCGCGGCATTCTGTACCGTGTGGCGGGCGAGCTCGGCGCGACCAGGATCGCGCTGGGCCACCACCGCGACGACATCCTCGAGACGCTGTTCCTGAACATGTTCTACGGCGGCAAATTCAAGGGCATGCCGCCCAAGCTGCAATCGGACGACGGCCGCCACATCGTGATCCGCCCGCTGGCCTACGTGAAGGAGCGCGATCTGGAGCGCTACGCGGAGTTCAAGGCGTTCCCGATCATCCCGTGCAACCTGTGCGGCAGCCAGCCCAATCTCAAGCGCGCCGAGATGAAGGCGATGATCCGCGACTGGGAGCGCAGGTTTCCCGGGCGCATCGAGTCGATCTTCAACGCGCTGGGCAATGTCGTGCCGTCGCACCTGATGGATCCGCAGCTACACGACTTCAAGGGGCTGCGCGCCACCGGCCGCGCCGACCCGAACGGCGACATCGCGTTCGATGAAGCGCCCGACGAAGCCTGCGGCGCCACGGCAATGTCAGAAACGGCGGTTACATTTGTTCACTTCGACGACTGAGCGTTCTGACTACAATTATTTTTCATCGTGACTCAGGTATTGCCATGAATATCGTCATTCTCGCCGCGGGGCTCGGCAAGCGCATGCGCTCCTCGCTGCCCAAAGTGCTGCACCCGCTGGCTGGCCGGCCATTGCTGGGGCACGTGATCGACACCGCGCGCGCGCTGTCGCCTGGCCGGCTGGTGGTGGTGATCGGTCACGGCGCCGGCCGGGTGCGCGAGGCGCTGGGCGCGCCCGACATTCTTTTTGCCGAGCAGGCCGAACAGCTCGGCACCGGACATGCGGTGCAGCAGGCCGCCGCGCAGCTCGATGACTCGGTGCCGACGCTGGTGCTGTATGGCGATGTGCCGCTCACGCGTGCGCAAACCCTGCGGCAACTGGTGCAGGCCGCCGGCGACGGCAAGCTCGGCGTGCTCACCGTCTCGCTCGACGACCCGAGCGGCTACGGACGCATCGTGCGCGACGCCGCCGGGCGCGTGCAGCGCATCGTCGAGCAGAAAGACGCCACTCCGGAGCAATTGGCGATTCGCGAGATCAACACCGGCATCATCGTGGCTCCGACGCGCCGGCTCAAGGCGTGGCTCGGCACGTTGTCCAACAGCAACGCGCAGGGCGAATACTATCTGACCGACGTGGTCGAGCGTGCCGTCGCCGACGGCATGGACGTGGTCACCGCGCAGCCGGACGCCGCGTGGGAAACCCTGGGCGTGAACAGCAAGACGCAACTGGCCGAGCTCGAACGCATTCATCAGCGCAACGTGGCATTGGCGCTGACCGACGCCGGCGTGACGGTGCTCGACCCGGCGCGGCTCGACGTGCGCGGCACGCTCACCTGCGGCAACGACGTGACGATCGACGTCGGTTGCGTGTTCGAGGGGCAGGTCAGCCTGGCCGATGGCGTGGTGATCGGCCCGCACTGCGTGATCCGCGACAGCGAGATCGGCGCCGGTACGCACGTCGATGCATTCAGCCATCTCGACGGCGCGCGCATCGGCGCGCAGGCGCGCATCGGGCCGTATGCCCGTCTGCGTCCGGGCGCGGCGCTGGCCGACGAGGTGCACATCGGCAACTTCGTCGAAGTCAAGAACAGCACGCTGGCCGCCGGCGCGAAGGCCAACCATCTGGCCTATGTGGGCGACTCGACGGTCGGCGCGCGCGTGAATGTGGGCGCAGGCACCATCACCTGCAACTACGACGGCGCCAACAAGCATCGCACGGTCATCGAAGAC
>JAGXBI010000323.1 GCA_018971155.1 Burkholderiales bacterium | reverse complement strand
CAAGCCGCGACAGCTTGAATCGTGCTCGTCATCCATTGCGATATTAGGCAAGCCTAATATAACGCCTAATAAACACTGTGTTAACGTACAGGACGCGGAAAATAAAAAACCCGCGAAAGCCTTAGCCGTCGCGGGTTTGAGATTGGTCGGGGCGAGAGGATTTGAACCTCCGACCACCTGCACCCCATGCAGGTACGCTACCAGGCTGCGCTACGCCCCGAGAACGCAAGATTATAGCAGAGCTTCTGCGCAAGAGACACGGGTCTTGCCAATAATTTATTCGAGCATGCCGGCCGACGCCCGGCGGTGCTGGTTATCCCGGATGACGGGCGCTCGGGGGGCTCCGCATAATGTAGTGACCAAGTCGGAATAAGCGAACGGGAGACGAACGTGGCATTGACGCAGACCTTTTTGCAGGCCAGGGATTTTCTGCAGGCGCATCGCGAGCAGTATGACGTGGCGTATCGGGATTTTCGCTGGCCGGTGTTGAAGGAATTCAACTGGGCGTTGGACTTTTTCGATGTGCAGGCGCGCGGCAACGATACGCTGGCGCTATGGGTGGTGGAGGAGGACGGTAGCGAGCGCAAGCTTACCTATGCCGAGATGTCGGCGCGCTCGAATCGCGTGGCGAATTTCCTGCGCCAGCAGGGCGTGGCGCGCGGCGACCGGGTGTTGATCATGATTCCTAACCAGGTCGAGCTGTGGGACTTGATGCTCGCCTGCATCAAGCTGGGCGCGGTGATGATTCCGGCCACGACGCTGCTCACACCCGAGGATCTGGCCGACCGCCTCACCCGCGGGCAGGTCAAGCATATCGTGACGACCGTCGCGGAGACGGCCAAGTTCGCGCAATTGCCGTCGGGCCTGACGCGCCTGTGCGTGGGCGGCGAGGCGCCCGGCTGGCTGCGCTTTGCCGATGCGTATGAGGCGGGCGAGGCGTTCGAGCCGAGCGGCAAGACGATGGCAGACGATCCGCTGCTGCTGTATTTCACCTCGGGCACGACGTCCAAGCCGAAGCTGGTATTGCATAGCCACCAGAGCTATCCGGTCGGGCATTTGACGACGATGTACTTTATCGGCCTGCAGCCGGGCGACGTGCATTGGAATATCAGCTCGCCAGGCTGGGCCAAACACGCCTGGAGTTGCTTCTTCGCGCCATGGATCGCCGGGGCGACGATCTTTATTTACAACTTTGCGCGCTTCAATTCGAAGGCGGTGCTCGACACGATTTGCCGCTGCGAGGTGACCACGCTGTGCGCGCCGCCCACCGTGTGGCGCATGCTGATCCAGGAGGATCTGGCGAGCTATCCGGTCAAGCTGCGCGAGCTGGTGGGCGCCGGCGAGCCGCTCAACCCGGAGGTGATCGATCAGGTGCGGCGGGCGTGGAACATTACGATTCGCGACGGCTACGGGCAGACCGAAACCTGCTGCCAGATCGGCAACTCGCCGGGGCAGCCGATCAAACCGGGGTCGATGGGGCGGCCGATGCCGGGTTATCGCGTGGCGCTGCTCGATCACGACGGCCATCCGGTGCAGGAGGGGGAGATCGCGCTGTCGCTGGCGCAGCGCCCGACCGGGCTGATGCTCGGCTACGAGGGCGACGAGGGCAAGAATCGCGAAGTGATGCGCGACGGGCACTATCACACGGGCGACGTGGCGATGTGCGACGACAGCGGTTACTTCACCTACGTGGGCCGCGCGGACGATGTGTTCAAGGCGTCGGATTACCGCATCAGTCCGTTCGAGTTGGAGAGCGAACTGATCAAGCATCCTGCGGTTGCCGAGACCGGCGTGGTGCCCAGCCCCGATCCGCTGCGCCTGTCGGTGCCGAAGGCGTATGTCGCGCTGCGCGCGGGCTTTACGCCGAGCCGCGAACTGGCGCTCGATATCCTCAAATTCGCGCGCGCTCAACTGGCGCCCTACAAGCGCGTTCGCCGGCTGGAATTCTGCGAACTGCCCAAGACCATCTCCGGCAAGATCCGCCGCGTGGAGCTGCGCCGCGCCGAAGACAACCGGGGCGATGCCGGCCGCCGGCCGCTGGAGTTCTGGGAAGAGGATTTCCCCGAGCTGAAGTAATTCGTGGGCCGCACGGGCGGCACACTCGGCGTTGTGTTGCCCGCTTGCGCCGGCGGCGTGTATCAGGCGTGAAACAGTTTGCGCCGCCCGCGCCGCCCGCACGCCGCCAGGTTTTTTCGAACGCTCGATAAATCAATGAGTTGCCCGCCCGGGCACGTGACTTGCTCTGTCCAGGATGGGAGACAGGAGATGAAGGTGAGCGCTCGAAAATCCAACTCGGCGGTTTATCCGGCCTGCATCATTCGGTCCGGCGCATTGGTATGCCGAATGGGTACCCCCGCACCGCGCTCAGCGGTTATCGTGGCCGGACGTCGGCGCTGCCAGGAGATCGACGCCCGCCGCTATTTCGTGCGCTACTGCCAACACCGGATTCTCGGTCTCCCGTCCCGCGCTGGGCTCGGCACCAGCCGCCCGGCCGCCTAGCGGCGCTGCAGCGTCGCGCTCAGGCGCTCGGCCGCCTGCTTCAGGCATGGCAGGAATTCATTGAGCATTTGCTCGCGGCTGTTGCGGCTGGCATGTCCGCTGACGTTCATGGCGGCGATGATGCGCCGGTTGCGATCGAAAATCGGCACGGCGATCGATTGCAGCCCGGCTTCCAGTTCCTCGGCCACGAACGCATAGCCCTGGGCCTGCGCGGCGGCGATCGCCTGGCGGATTTCGGCCGGCTCGGTCAGCGTGTGAGGCGTATGCGCGACGATCGTGCTGCGCGCGAGGATGTCGTCGCGCGCGGCGGGCGCGAGGCCGCCCAGCATCACTCGTCCCATCGACGTGACCCAAGCCGGCAGGCGGCTGCCGACCGACAGGTTGACGGTCATGATCTTGTGCGTGGCGATGCGCAGGATGTAGACGATTTCCAGTCCGTCGAGTACCGAGATCGAGCACGACTCGTGCGTCGTGTTGGCCACTTCTTCCATGAAAGGTGTTGCCAGATCCCACAGCGGGGTACCGGAAAGATACGCGTAGCCAAGATCGAGGATTTTCGGCGTGAGAAAGAACCTGCGCTCCTCGCTGCGCACATAGCCGAGCTGCTCGAGCGTGAGCAGGATGCGGCGCGCGCCGGCGCGCGTCAGGCCAGTGTGCGCGGCGACTTCGGAGAGCGTCATTTGCGGGCGCTCGGCGCCGAACGCCTGAATCACGGAAAGCCCGCGCGCAAACGACTGGACGTAACTGTCGCTCGGTGCAGGGCGGTTGCCTTCGGTCATGGGTGTGGGTTTCCGGCAAGAAGCAAATAAGCGCGAATCGTCGCATATCGCCCCATGCCATTCAACTTGACAAGTTGGCGCTGCTTTGCGAATATTCGCTAATAGAACTTATGTTCGCAATTAGAACATATTGCTCGGGCGAATACCATCCCTTTGTAAAAATCCTTTTGAGTCAGGAGACGCAATGATCGACGCTTTCATTTGTGATGCCATTCGGACCCCTATCGGCCGTTACGGCGGCAGCCTGTCTTCGGTGCGTGCCGACGACCTGGGCGCGGTGCCCCTCAAGGCTTTGATGGAACGCCACCCGGGGCTCGACTGGAGCGCGATCGACGACGTGATTTACGGCTGCGCCAACCAGGCCGGCGAAGATAACCGTAACGTAGCGCGCATGTCGGCGCTGCTCGCCGGCTTGCCCGAGAGTGTGCCGGGCGCCACCATCAACCGGCTGTGCGGCTCGGGCATGGATGCGCTGGGCGTCGCCGCGCGGGCGATCAAATCCGGCGAGGCGGGGCTGATGCTCGCCGGCGGCGTCGAGAGCATGAGCCGGGCGCCTTTCGTGCTGGGCAAGTCGGCCACGCCGTTTGCCCGTCAGGCGGAAATTTTCGATACCACCATTGGCTGGCGTTTCGTCAATCCGCGGATGAAGGCGCAGTATGGGGTTGACTCGATGCCAGAGACCGCCGAGAACGTGGCCACCGAATTCAACATCAGCCGCGCCGATCAGGACCTGTTCGCGCTGCGCAGCCAGGAAAAGGCTGCCAAGGCGCAGGCCAACGGCGTGCTGGACGAGGAAATCACGCCGGTGAGCATTGCCCAGAAAAAGGGCGAGCCGCTGCTGGTCTCGCGCGACGAGCACCCGCGCGCGACCACCCTCGAGGCGCTGGCCAAGCTGCGCGGCGTGGTCTCGCCCACCGGCACGGTGACCGCCGGCAACGCCTC
>JAGXBI010000322.1 GCA_018971155.1 Burkholderiales bacterium | reverse complement strand
ACGGAAGGAGACTCTCATGTCAGACGTCAATGTTTCCCGCGGCAATGAACTCGCCGTCAACGGTGTCGTGATCGACGCCGGCGCGATCGAGGAGGAATCCCTCGCCCACGCGGATCAGCCCAACCCCGAGCAGTCGGCCCGACGCGCCCTGGTGGTGCGCGAACTGCTCAGGCAAAAAGCGCTGGCCACGGGGATCCTGACCGCCGAAGCGGCGTTGGACGACGCTGCCATCGACCGGCTCCTGGCGATGGACTGCGCGATGCCCGAGCCGTCCGAAGAGGAATGCTTGCGCTACTACACGGCAAACCCGAAGAAATTCCGCAGCCCTGACGTCGCCTTCGTGCGCCACATCCTTTTCGCGGTAACAGCAAACGCAGCGATGACCCAGGTCCGCGCGCGCGCCGAGCAAACCCATCGCGAATTGGCGCAGCATCCCGAACGCTTCGATGAGCTGGCCAAAGCCCTCTCCAATTGCCCGTCCGGGCAAGTCGGCGGCAACCTCGGCCAACTGACTCGTGGCGAGAGCGTGCCGGAATTCGAGACGGCCGTATTCGACAGCGAGCGCACTGGCCTGTTGCCCGGTCTGGTCAACACGCGCTACGGCTTTCATATCGTCGCGGTGGAACGACGCGTGCCAGGCGCCACACTGCCTTTCGACACCGTGCGCGAAGCGGTCGGCCAATACCTCGCGGCTCACGTGCGGCATCAGTCGATCCGCCAGTACCTGACGGTGCTGGCGTCGGCCGCCGAGCTCAGAGGCATTGCGTTCGACGTGCCGTCAGGCCCGTTGCTGCAGTAAGCGCCTGGCGTTCCGGCCAGGCCGGTCCGCGGCCTACTGGAACGCCACTTCGGCGAAACTCCGTAGCTTGCGGCTGTGCAGCCGGTCCAGACCGTTGCCGCGCAGCAGCTCCATCGCCTTGACGCCGATTTTCAGATGCTGGTCGACGCGCTCACGATAAAAGTGATCGGCCATGCCCGGCAGTTTAAGCTCGCCGTGCAGCGGCTTGTCTGACACGCAGAGCAGCGTGCCGTACGGAACGCGGAACCGAAAGCCATTGGCGGCAATCGTGGCGCTTTCCATATCGAGCGCGATCGCCCGGCTCTGGCTCATGCGCTGCACCGGCTCGCGATGGTCGCGCAGCTCCCAGTTGCGGTTGTCGACCGTCACCACGGTGCCGGTGCGCATCACACGCTTGAGCTCATAATCGTCGAGTTGCGTGACCTCGGCCACCGCACGCTCGAGCGCCACCTGTACCTCGGCCAGCGGCGGTACCGGCACCCATAGCGGCAAATCGGCGTCGAGCACATGATCCTCGCGCACGTAGCCGTGGGCCAGCACGTAATCACCGAGTCGCTGGGAATTTCGCAAGCCGGCGCAGTGCCCCAGCATCAGCCACGCATGCGGGCGCAGCACGGCGATGTGGTCGGTAATGGTTTTGGCGTTGGATGGCCCGATGCCGATATTGACCATTGTGATTCCCGCGCCGTCGGGACGCACCAGGTGATATGCCGGCATCTGCGGCAGGCGCCTGACCGGCGTGCCGTCGGTTGGCCGGGCTCCCAGGTTGCCATTCCAATGAATCACGTCGCCAGGTTCAACGAAGGCGGTGTACTGGCTGCGATATTCGCGCAGCCCCGCATCGTCGGTGGGGCTCATCAATTCGCGGCCAAGTGCGATGAATTCATCGATATAGAACTGGTAGTTGGTAAACAGCACGAAATTCTGGAAGTGCTGCGGCGAGGTGGCCGTGTAGTGCCGCAAGCGGTGCAACGAATAGTCGACACGCGGCGCGGTGAACAACGCCAGCGGATTGGGGCCCTCGGCCGATTCGGGATGGGTGCCGTTGACGATGCCATCGTCCATGCTCGCCAGATCGGGCACGTCGAAGGCGTTGCGCAGCACGCGCAAATGGCTCTGGTCCAGATCGCCCTCGAGATAAACACCCTCTTCGAACGCAAAATGAATCGGAATCGGCTCCTCGCTCACGCCCACGTCGAAAGCAACGTGATGGTTCTGGGCCAACCGACGCAATTGCTCGACATAATAGTTACCGAACAGATCCGGACGGGTCACAGTGGTCTGATAAGTGCCTGGCCCCGATACAAAGCCATATGACAGGCGCTTGTCGAGCGCGGTGATATCTTCGGTAGTGATACGCACGAACGGATAAAACGCCCGCACGCGCTGCTCCGGCGCACGGCCGGCCGAAAAGCGCGCGAATGCGGCGCGCAGGTGCGCCGTATTGGCGTCATAGATTTCCTTCAGGTACGCCACTGCGGCAACCGGGTCGGCAATCGTCCGGGTTGCATGGTTAGGGGTTTTCTCGCGCATTCGGAATCCTTGGCAATACAAGCGCCGGGTTTCGGCGTGCGCCTATTTTGACACGGCAGGATCGCGCCCGGACAAAACCCCGCCCGGCGTATTCATGCTCCCCGCGCGGTTACTCGTCGAGTCGCATGCCGACCTTGAGCGTGACTTGCCAGTGCGCGACCTTGCCGCCTTCGATGTGACCGCGCGTATCGACGATCTCGAACCAGTTCAGGTTGTGCAGCGTATCGGCAGCCTTGCCGATGGCGCGCTGCACCGCGTCCTCGATCGAGGTCGACGACGAACCGGTCAATTCGATCAGCTTATAGACGTGATTTGACATGACGCTCCTCCTGGATGGCCGCGACGACGGCCGATTCGTTTCAGCGTAGGCCAGCCTTGCGCGTCATGCAACCGGAATCAACCATGAGTCATGACGATTCGCTGGCAACGTGCGGCATCGCCTCACCGCTTGCCGTGCCGTGGCTGAGCCACTCGAGCACCGCGTCGGCCGCATCGCGCGCGGCGTTGGCCAGCGCCCCGCTGCGGCCGTCCTCGCCTTGAGCGGCGGCGTCGAGCACCGGCGAGGACTTGCGAATCGCTAAGCCGACTGAGAGGATATCGATCATCAGCAAATGCAGAATGCGCGAGATCATCGACAGGTGCGAGTCGCGCATTTCGAGGTGATCCGTCTCGAGTGCCACACTCGCCTTTTTGGCCAGCGGCGTGCCGCGCGTGGTGAGCGCAATCACGCTTGCGCCAGCGCGCAGCACCTGGTCGGCCAGACGCAGCAACTCTTCCGACTTGCCTGAATTCGACACCATCACGACCACATCGCCTTGCCGCAACAGCGCCGCCGAAGCCGCCTGAAGATAAGGATCGTGATAGGCAATCGTCGGGATGCCGAAGCGAAAGAATTTGTAGTGCGCGTCCTGCGCTACGATGCCGGAATTGCCCAGGCCATAGAACTCGATGCGATGTGCCCGATGCAAACGGTCGATGGCCTGCTCGAGGGCATCGAAATTCAGATGCTCACGCATTTGCAGGATCGCCGACATGGTGTTGTCCAGCACCTTGCCGCCGAAATCCGATGCGGCGTCGCCCAGGCGCACGCGGCTTTGTCCGACCGGCAGCGAGCCGATCAGCTCGCCGGCCAGCTTCAGCTTGAAATCGGTCAGACCCTGGCAGCCGAGCGACCGGCAAAAGCGGATCACGGTCGGCTGGCTGACATTGGCCTTGCGAGCGATTTCACCCACCGGATCGCCGATCAGCGTGCGCGGGTGATTGATCACGAGGTCGGCCACGCGACGCTCCGCCGGGCTGAGCTTGCCGTGCATATGCTGCACCCGCTCCACCAGGGCGCCGCCCGGCGTTCCGCTGCGCAGATGATCGGCCAGGATCGCCGACACGCCCAGGAAAGCCGGATACGGATCGGTGATGACAAACGTCGGCACCTGCGCCAGGTAGTCGGTGAAACGCCCCTTGGCCTCGAAGCGGGCGCGAAATGGCGAGCGCGCGAAGTAATCGCCCAGATGCGGCACCACACCGCCGCCGATGTAGACACCGCCACGCGCGCCGAGCGTAATGGCAACGTTGCCCGCAAAGGTACCGAGCATGCCGCAGAAGCACTCGACCACCTCCATGCACAAATCGCATTGCCCGGCCAGTGCGCGCCTGACGATGTCGGCGGTCTCCAGCGGCTCGGCCTCTCGCCCATGCCACGCCGCCAGCGCCTGATACACCAGCACAATGCCCGGCCCGGACACGAGTCGCTCGAACGACACATGCGCATGGGCCTGCCAGGCAAACTGCAGGACGGCGAGCTCGCGCGCATCGGCCGGCGCGAAATTGGCGTGACCGCCCTCGCTGTCGAGCGGGATCCAGCGCTCGCCGGCCGGCACCAGCCCGGAGGCACCCAAGCC
>JAGXBI010000321.1 GCA_018971155.1 Burkholderiales bacterium | reverse complement strand
CTCGCTGGTATTGGTGGGCCGCACGCCCGCGCCATACATGTCGGTGAGCAGAATCACGTAGTCCTTGCCCGCGATCATTTTGGCTTTGGCGATGGCGGTGTCGTTGACGCCGAACCAGTTGGGCACCATCACCAGGCCGGGGCGCTTGGCCGTGCTGGCGTCGTCATAGACCAGCACGTTCTTGAAGGTGGTGCCCCCGAGGGTCCAGTCGACCGGGCGGGCGACCATTTTCGCGAAAGCCGGCGAGGCGGCGAGCGTGGCGAGCGCGGTGAGCAAAACGGGGATGAGGCGTGCGAGTCGCATGGCAGTGTTCTCCCGGCGGTTGAGACGACGATTCAGTGTGACGGTTGGCGCGCCAGCCTGCGAGTGGGGCTTTGGCTCAGCCAAATGCTGCCGATGACAAGCACGATACCGGCGATCTGCGGCGGGCTCAGCGTCTGATTCAGGATCATCCATCCCAGCAGCACGGCGGTCAATGGGCTGATGAAAAGCAGCGGCGACACGGTGGCGGTGCGCGACGCGCTGCGTGCCGGCTTCGGCGTAAGCCTGGTGCCCTGTCCCTATGTCGAAGACGACCTGCGGCAAGGGCGGCTGCAAGCCGCGCTGGAGGACTGGCGCACCGTGGAGACGACGCTCTACGCCATTTATTCGTCGCGGCTGCACGTCGCCCCGAAGGTTCGCGCTTTTCTCGAGTTTCTGGTCGAAGAGTTCGGCCGCCTGCCGGTCTTGCCGGCAGGCGGTGCCCGCTAGTGCAGATGCCGCAGCTTGTCCGGATTGCGCACCACGTAAATGGCGCGCACCTTGCCGTCCTCGATTTCGAGGGCGGTCGTCTGCAGTTCGCCGTCGGCCTCGCGTGTGATGAAGCCCGGCAGGCCGTTGATCAGGCACGCGCGCACGAAGGTCGAGGCGTGCTCGCGGAACAGGTCGGCCAGGCGCGCGTGCACCGCCATCACCGCTTCGAAACCGAAGACCGGGTGGCCAGCGGCCGATCGCTTGCCGCCGCCGTCCGCATGGATGCTCACGTCGGCGGCCAACAGCGCGCCGAGCGCACTCATGTCGCCGCTGCGCGAAGCCGCGAAGAACGCCTCGGCGAGCTTCAGGCCGTGCTGCTTCTCGACCTGAAAACGCGGGCGTGATTCCCGCACATGGGCGCGTGCCCGGGTCGCGAGTTGACGGCACGCGGCGGGCTCGCGCTGGATGGTCGCGGCGATTTCGTCGAACTCCAGCCCGAACACGTCGTGCAGCAGGAACGCCGCGCGCTCGAGCGGCGAGAGGCGTTCGAGCGCGAGCATCAGCGGCAGCGTGATGTCGTCCTGCGTGTCTTCCTCCACGACCGGCTCGGGCAGCCACGGGCCGATGTAGGTCTCGCGCTGATGCCTGGCCGACTTGAGCTGGTCGAGGCACAGCCGCATCACCATGCGGCGCAGGTAGGCCTCGGACACGCGCACCTCGGTGCGATCGGCGTTCATCCAGCGGATGAACGCGTCCTGCACGACGTCTTCGGCGTCGGCCACCGAGCCGAGCATCCGGTACGCGACCCGGATCAGCGTGCGCCGCAGCGGGTCGAAGCTCGCCGCGGCTTGCGTGGTGGGAGGCAAGTCCGTCATTCGGCCGCAGCCCTGGCGGCTTTCAGCGCCGCCGGATCGGCCCACAGGCCGAAGCCGACCGCGAGGCGGTTCCAGCCATTGATGACGTTGACGAGCAGCGTAAGGTTCACCTGTTCCTCCTGACTGAAATGATCGTTGAGCGCGCTGCGCGCGCCGGCCAGCGCATGGCCTTCGCACAGTCGCGTCAGCGCGTCGGTCCAGCCGAGTGCCGCGCGTTCGCGCTCGGAATAGCACGGCGCTTCGCGCCAGGCCGCCAGCAGATACAGGCGCTGCTCGGTCTCGCCTTTGTCGCGCGCATCGGTCGCGTGAATGTTAATGCAGTTCGCGCATCCGTTGATCTGCGACGCGCGCACTTCGACCAGCGCAACCAGGCTGGGCTCGAGGCTGCCGGCCGCGGCCAGCGATGTGCTCATCCAGGTTTTCATCAGGGCGGGGGCGGCGGCGAACGGATCGAGCTTGGCAGTCATGTGACATCTCCTTTGGTGAGGGTTCACCTGACATGACGAGCGGGCGGCCTCGCGTGTGACATCGGCGCGAAAAATTCTTCGGGCACCGCACGGGCCGCGCATGCGTGCGCGCCGGGTTCGACGCATCGGACAAGGGTTAACGCGCATTGCGACTCATGCCGTTTCATATAAACATATATATGACTAAACGACCAAATGATATTTGCCATGCAAATCGACAACCGCTTGCCGCGCTACCAGCGCCTGCGTGACGAGTTGGCCGCACAGATCGCCGAGCGGCGCTGGCGGCCGGGCGAGGCCATTCCCACCGAGCAGGAGCTCGCGCGCAGTTACGACGTCGCGGTGGGCACGGTGCGCAAGGCCGTGGATGTGCTGGTCGCCGAGGGCATGCTCGAGCGCTTCCAGGGGCGCGGCACGTTTGTGCGGCGGGTGAGTTTCGATGGTTCGCTGTTTCGCTTCTTCCGGTTTCAGAGCCGGCTTGGCGAGCGCCGCATTCCGTCGAGCCGCATTCTGAAGCGCGAAGTGCTCGAGGCGCCGTCCGCCGTTTCGTCGGCGCTGCAGATTGCGCCGAATGCCAAGGTGATTCGCATGTCGCGGCTGCGGATCATCGATGACGCCCCGATGCTCGCCGAGGAGATCTGGCTGCCTTACGAGCCTTTTGCCGCCTTCGCCGAGCTCGACCTCGCCGACATCGGCGATCTGCTGTACCCCGTCTACGAGGCGCAGTGCGGCCAGGTGGTCGCATCGGCCAACGAGACCCTGACCGTGGAGACGGTCGATCCGATGCACGCGCGGCTGTTGCGTATCGAGCGCGGCGCGCCGGTGGTGGTGATCGAGCGGCTGGCCTTCGGCTATGACCGTCGCCCGCTCGAATGGCGGCGCTCGCGCGGGCCGGCCAGTGAATTCCTTTACCAGGTCGAGATCCGCTAGAGATCGTCGCGACCGCTGTCAATGATTGAGGAGACCCATGATGTTCAGTTGGTTCAAGCAAATATCGTCGTCCGAAAAGCGTACCTTCTGGGCGTGCTTCGGCGGCTGGGCGCTCGATGCGCTCGACGTGCAGATGTTCAGTCTGGTGATTCCGGCGATCATCGCCGAATGGGCGATCAGTAAGACCCAGGCGGGCTATGTGGGCGGCGCCACGCTGATCGCCTCGGCGGTGGGTGGCTGGATTGCCGGCGCGATGGCCGACCGCATCGGGCGGGTGCGCACCTTGCAGTTCACTATCGCGTTTTTTGCGGTGTTCACCTTCGCCTCGGCGTTCGCGCAGGACTACACGCAGTTCCTGCTGCTGAAAACGCTGCAAGGCCTCGGTTTCGGCGGCGAGTGGGCCGCCGGCGCGGTGCTGATGGCCGAGTCGATCCGCTCCGAGCATCGCGGCAAGGCGATGGGCACGGTGCAAAGCGCCTGGGCGGTCGGCTGGGCCGCCGCGGTGCTGCTCTACATGCTGGCGTTTTCCGTGATGCCCGCGCATATGGCCTGGCGCGCGATGTTCGCCGCCGGTATTTTGCCCGCGCTCTTGATGCTTTACGTGCGCCGCCACGTCAAGGAGCCGGAAGTGCCGCGCGAGGCCGCGCGCCGTGCCGGCAACAGCGAGGCTAGCGGCGACGGCGCCGAGGGCGCACCGCTGGTGGGCATTTTTTCGCCGCGCATGCTGCGCATGACGCTGGTCGGCGCGCTGCTGGGCGTGGGCGCGCACGGTGGCTACTATGCGCTGATGACCTGGCTGCCGACTTACCTGAAGACCGAGCGGCACCTCTCGGTGCTCGGCACCGGCGGGTATCTGGCGGTGATCATCTTCGCGTTCTTCTGCGGCTGCGTGGCCAGTTCCCACCTGCTCGACCGCATTGGCCGGCGCGGCACGATCCTGTTGTTCGCGATCTGTTGCGTGGCGACTGTACTGATCTACCTGTTCCTGCCGCTCGGTAACGCCGCGATGCTGGTGCTGGGCTTTCCGCTGGGGTTTTTCGCCGCGGGGATTCCGGCCAGCATGGGCGCGCTGTTCAGCGAGCTGTATCCGCGCGGCGTGCGTGGCACGGGCGTCGGATTCTGCTATAACTTCGGACGCGTTGCATCGGCCGCTTTCCCGGTGCTGGTCGGGCATATGGCTGCCAGCATGCCGCTGGGCTACGCGATCGGCATCGACGCGGCGATTGCCTATAGTATCGTCACGCT
>JAGXBI010000320.1 GCA_018971155.1 Burkholderiales bacterium | reverse complement strand
AATTTGACGCCAACTTCAAGCTCGAAGTGGTGCGTATGGTCCGAGACCAAGGGTTGACAGTGAGCGAGGTTTGTCGCTCGATGGGGCTCGGAGAGACCGCGGTTCGACGCTGGCTGACGCAATACGACGCGGAGCGCGCTGGCGGTCCCGGCATCGGTCAGCCATTGACGGCCGAGCAGCAGCGCATTCGGCAACTCGAGGCGGAGAATCGACAGCTGCGCGAAGATAATAGTCTGTTAAAAAAAGCGTCGGCCTTCTTTGCACGAGAACTGAAGTGACCTACCGCGTGGTAGCGCACTTGCAACAGAAGGCCATATCGGTCAGTGCCGCCTGCCGAGTACTGCAGGTCAGCCGCTCCGGCTATTACGCGCACCGGCGCGCCCAGCCCAGTCCCAGGCACCTGCGTGAGCAAACCCACGTCAAGGCGGTATTTGCCGCCAGTGGTGCGAGCTATGGTAGCCGGCGAGTGATGCACGCCGTGCGAGCACAAGGTTTGCGCATGGGCAGATACCGCGTACGCACGCTCATGCGCGAAGCTGGCTTGCATGTGCTCTGGAAACGAAAGTTCGTTGCCACGACCAATAGCAAACACGCGCTGCCCGTGGCGCCGAACGTGTTGGAGCGGCGCTTTGACGTATGTGAGCCTAATCGGGCCTGGGTTTCTGACATCAGTTATATCCGCACGGCGCAAGGCTGGCTCTACTTGGCGGTGGTGCTCGAACTTTACTCGCGCAAGGTCATCGGCTGGTCGATGGCACCGACGATGCCCGCGGAGTTAGTGATGTCAGCCTTGAACATGGCGCTGCAACAACGCCGTCCGGCACCGGGACTCATTTTGCATTCGGATCGCGGCAGTCAGTATGCAAGCGCTGAATACCAAGCCCTGCTAAAGCAACATCATGTAGTTTGTAGCATGAGTCGCAAGGGAAATTGCTGGGACAATTCAGTGATGGAACGATTCTTCCTGAACTTGAAGATGGAGCGCGTGTGGCGACGTCGCTACGCCAATCACGATGAAGCCAGACGGGATATTAATCAGTACATCGTCGGCTTCTACAATCCTGTGCGCTTGCATTCGACTTTGGGCTATCTGTCGCCCGCGGCCTACGAGGCAAAACTGACCGTCAAACAACCTATTGGCCTGTCCGAAATTTCTTGACCACTACACCGTGACTGCCATCATCGAAGCATCGGTACAGGCTGCCTGTCACGAGCTGTGCGTCGTGAGCGAGGGGCTGGAAGGTTTGCTTGCCGTGCTGGATGAAGACGGTCGCGAGGCGTTGAAGCCGAACCAGTTGCATGCGCTGATGAGCTCGCTCAAGCGCCAGTTCGATGCGACTGTGTCTACCGTGCATTGCATGTTCTGAGCAACACCCGTTTGCTGCGCTGCCCCCCGTTTTTCCCTCCGTTTTTGCTCCGGTTTTTGTTCCGTTTTTCTCCCCCCGCTTTTTCTCTCTCCAGCACCAGCAGCTTCGAGCGCCCCCCGCTATCCGCCGCATCCTTGTGCTAAATCAAGCCGCCGGTCCGCATCGGGTGCAACGATGACAAGGCGCCGTTATCGCATTTACCGTCGAATTCGCCTGTGCAACGCGTCGGCGCGCAGCCGGCCTGCTGGCCCAGCCCGGTTGCCGGGTCTGGCGGGTTTGGGAGGAGACGGCGATGAGCGACGATATTTCACGGGTGGTGTGGTTCGAGGATTTGCGGCGTAGCGACGTGCCGACGGTTGGCGGCAAGAATGCCTCGCTTGGCGAGTTGATCAGCGCGCTGGCGCCGCACGGCATTCAGGTGCCGCCCGGTTTTGCGTTGACGGCGGCGGCGTATCGCGAATATCTCGACGTCAATCATTTGCGCCCGGTGATTGCTTCGCTGCTCGACGATCTGGCTGCCGGCAAGCGTACGCTGGCCGAGGCCGGCCAGGCGATTCGTCGCGCGATTCTGGATGGGAACTGGCCGGCGGCGACCGCGCAGGCGGTGGCGCAGGCTTACGCCGAGTTGAACCGCCGCAGCGGTCGGCCCGAGGAGGACGTGGCGGTGCGCTCGAGCGCGACCGCCGAGGATTTGCCGGATGCGAGTTTTGCCGGCCAGCAGGAGACTTTCCTGAATGTTCGCGGCGAGCGCGCGGTGCTCGATGCGAGCCGCCGCTGCTATGCGTCGCTGTTCACCGACCGGGCGATCAGTTACCGGCAGGCCAAGGGTTTCGATCATATGAAGGTGGCGCTGTCGGTGGGCGTGCAGCGCATGGTGCGCTCCGACCGGGGCGGCGCCGGTGTGATGTTCACCATCGATACGGAAACCGGCTTCGACAAGGTGGTGCTGATCAACGCCGCCTGGGGGCTGGGCGAGAGCGTGGTGCAAGGCACGGTCGAGCCGGACGAGTACGAGGTGTTCAAGCCGCTGCTGTCTGACGAGGCGCTGGCCCCGATCATCGGCAAGCGCTGCGGCGCGAAGGAGCACAAGCTGATCTATGCGACGAGCGGCCAGGGCACCACGCAATAGGTGGCCACCGCCAAGGCCGAGCGTGTCGCCTTTGTGCTCGACGACGCGCAGATCCTCGCGCTGTCGCGCTGGGGCTGCCTGATCGAGGCGCATTACGGCCGGCCGATGGACATGGAATGGGCCAGGGACGGCGAGACCGGCGAAATGTTTATCGTGCAGGCACGGCCCGAGAACGTGCAGTCACGGCGCGAAGCGGGCTCGACAAAACTCTATCGCATCAAGAAAGCCGGGCGCACGCTGGCCACCGGCGTGAGCGTGGGCGACGCGGTGGCCACCGGCCAGGTGTGCATCATCGAGAGCCCGCGCGAGATGGCGAAGTTTGTCGACGGTGCGATTCTGGTCACGCAATCGACCGACCCCGACTGGGTGCCGGTCATGCGCCGCGCCTCGGCGATCGTGACCAACGAGGGCGGCCGCACGTCGCACGCGGCGATCGTGAGCCGCGAGCTGGGGCTGCCGGCCATCGTCGGCACCGGCAACGCCACCGAGGTGCTGCACGATCACCAGCAGGTGACGGTGTCCTGCGCGCAGGGGCGCGAGGGTTTCATCTACGAGGGCCTGGCCGAGTACGACGTCGAAGACGTCGATTTCACGCAGTTGCCGGCCACGCGCACCAAGGTCATGCTGAATCTGGCCAACCCCGCCGCGGCGTTTCGCTGGTGGCGGGTGCCGGCCGACGGCATCGGCCTGGCGCGCATGGAGTTCGTGGTGAGCAATCTGATCAAGATCCACCCGATGGCGCTGGTGCGCTACGACACGCTGGCCGATGCGCAGGCCAAGGCCGCCATTGCCGCACTCACGGCGGGTTACGAGAGCAAAACCGAATATTTTGTCGACCGCCTCGCGCGCGGGCTCGGCCGAATCGCCGCGCTGCAATACCCGCACCCGGTGGTCGTGCGCATGAGCGATTTCAAGACCAACGAGTATGCGCACCTGATCGGCGGCGCCGCGTTCGAGCCGAAGGAAGAGAACCCGATGCTGGGTTTCCGGGGGGCTTCGCGCTATTACTCGCCGCGCTATCGCGAGGGCTTCGCGCTGGAATGCCAGGCGATTGCCCGCCTGCGCAATCAGCTGGGGTTCACCAATGTGATCGTGATGATTCCGTTTTGCCGCTCGGCCAGGGAAGCCGACCGCGTGCTCGCCGTCATGGCGGAAAACGGCCTGGTGCGCGGGCAGGCGGGCCTCGAGGTGTACGTGATGTGCGAGATTCCGTCGAATGTGATTCTGGCGCACGCGTTCGCGCAGCGCTTCGACGGTTTCTCGATCGGCAGTAACGACCTGACCCAGCTCACGCTCGGCGTCGACCGCGACTCGGCCGAGCTCTCCGACCTGTTCGACGAGCAGGACGACGCCGTGAAGTGGATGATCCGCAACGTCATTACCGAGGCGCACAAGAGCGGCGCCGATGTCGGCCTGTGCGGGCAGGCGCCGAGCGATCACCCCGAGTTCGCCGAGTTTCTGGTCGAGTGCGGCATCGACTCGATGTCGGTGAGCCCCGACAGTTTCATTGCGGTCAAGCGGCGCGTCGCGCGCGCCGAGGCTGCCCACCAGCCGGGCGCGACGCCCCCGGCCCTTTGAGCGAGGCACAGCCCTGCGATGCCCGAGATCCTGACCTTTACGCCGAACCCGTCGATCGACGTGTTCACCACCGTCGAGCGTGTCGTCGATACGCGCAAGATGCGCTGCGGCGCAGAGCGGCGCGACCCTGGCGGGGGCGGCGTCAACGTGGCGCGCGTCATCCAGCGGCTGGGCGGCGATTGTACGGCC
>JAGXBI010000319.1 GCA_018971155.1 Burkholderiales bacterium | reverse complement strand
GCACGGACACGGCTCGTCGAGCAGTGTCGGCTGGTCCGACAGCTCGTAACGAATCAGCGGCGTGAGCCGGTTGAACAAATTGGTCACGAAGATTTTGGCGGCCGTCTGCCCGGGCGCGATCGGTGCGCCCTTTTCGTCGACCAGTTCGATGATGAGGGTGTCGTCGCTCAAATGCATCCCCGCACCGGCGCCGCACGACATCGCAAGCCCGCTGGTCTCGCTGCAACCCCACCAGTTTTGCACTGGCGCAGCGGGGAACGCGCGAGAGAGCCGCTCCCGCGTGGATGGGTAGAGCGGCTCGCCGATGCCGATCAACAGACGCGGCGCGATCGTCAGACGCCCGGCCGCGGCCTCCTGCGCGAGCAGGCCCAACATCGACGGATACCCTTGCAGTACGATCGGCTGGGCGGCGTTGAGGCCGCCCACGATGTGCGGCAGTGGCGACGTGACCGGAAATTGATGGAAGCGAAACTGCGGCGATCTGAAGGTTTCGGTCAGCGCGTAGGTCATGTGCGTGGCCTGATTGGCTGCCACTTGCGCGATCGCGAAGCCACTTTGCGGCGACGCAGCCATGCCGGCGGCCAATGCATAGACAAACGCATAGCGTTGCACCGTTGCATAGCACTCCATCCAGCCGTCCCAGTCGTACACGAACACCCCTCGCCGACCGGTCGCGCCGCTGGTGGCGACCGCATGCCAGGCATCGAGCAGGTAGCTGTCGCGATCGCCGAGCCGCGCCAGATGACGGTTGGCAAGCTGCAGCGTCAGACGGCGATCGGTGGCGATCTCGTCGAAGTTCGCCATCAGGTCGTGCTTGGTCATGGTCGGCAGGTCGCGCAATCCCGCTTCGGTGAGCCGGGTCGCATCGACATTGGCCAGGCGCGCCGCATGCCACGGCGAGCGCTGCCGGGCATGGGCGATCAGGGCGCGCAGCCGGCGCTCGCGTTCTTCGCGCAGGCGTGCGGCGGGCCAGCGCAGGCGCTCGAACGCCGCGGCCACCACCGGTTGCACCGCGGCGCAATGACGCTCGCGCAGTGCTTCGTCGCGGGTATTGCGAGCGCCTTCCTCTGGCGGCGCAACGTCTGGGGAGGATGGTATCGTCATGGGGCCCCCGTTAGTCTGGCCCCGAACCTCTCAGGCGAGGTCCCGCACCAGCGCGGCAAGCGTCTCGGGCACCACCGCATCGACACGATAGGTGTAGTTCGGATGCTCGATGCCGATCGCCAGGCTCGGCGCACCCGTGCCGCGTTGGCCGCGCAGCTCGGCAATCATCTCCGGCGTCAGCTCGAAACGCAGGAAATGCACCGACGAGGTTTTGGTCTCGTTTTGCCGATCGAGATCCTCATCGGCAACCGCGAACACGCGCGGATGCTGGCCGACCTGCACATAGACCCGGTCCTGCACGCCCAGCAGGCGCGCGAGCTCGACCTTGCGCACGGCTTCATCGGCATACTCGATCATCATGGTCGCCTTGAAATTGTGCCCGTCCGGGATCAACGGGTTGTAGGCGTCGAGTTCATCGAGAATGCCGCGCTCCTCGAAGGTGCGCTCGATACGCAGCATTTCCTGGATCTGGTAGCGTACCGTCAGCTCGTCCTCGAAAATCAGCGTGACGTGGTCGCCCACCGCCACCGTGCGCCGCTTCTTGTGGGCCATCACCTCGGCGCGGAATTCCTGGCGACGGCGCGCATACTCCTCCAGCGACCACAGGCTTTCACGGCTGATAGACATCGGTCGAACTCCTTATATTCCGTAGGCGCGGCGCAATAGCGTGAGCGGATGCGCCAACTCCGGCACGCGGGCGCCTTCGGCCTGCCCCATGCCCTGTTCAATATGATGACCCGCGAGCTGGCAGTCGGAACTGATGAAATCCGGCTCGTCCTTGGCCATGGCCTTGAAAACCGGGCGGCCGATTTTCATGGCCATCGCGTGGTACTCCTTTTTCACGCCCCAGGTGCCGGCGTGCCCCGAACATCGTTCGACCGTGTTGACCGTGGTTTCCGGCAGCAGCTTGAGCATCTCCTCGGTCTTGCGGCCGATATTCTGGACCCGGCCGTGGCATGGGATGTGATACGACACCTTGCCCAGCGGCTGCTTGAAATCGGTTTTGAGCAGGCCATCGCGATGGCGCGCCATCAGGTACTCGAACGGATCCCACATCGAGGCGCCGACCTGGCGCACCGCCGCGTCGCCGGCGAACAGCAGCGGCAACTCCTGCTTGAACATCAGCGTGCAGGACGGAATCGCCGACAGAATCGCATAGCCGGCCTCGGCATAACGCTGCAGCACAGGGATATTCTTGTCCTTGTGCTTTTCCACCGACGCCAGATCGCCCAGTTCGAATTTCGGCATACCGCAGCACGCCTCCTTCTCGACGATTTCGTAGGGAATCTCGTTGTGCCGGAGAATTTTCAGCAGATCCTCGCCGATACCCGGTTCGTTGTAATTGACATAGCAGGTGGAAAAAATCGCCACCTTGCCAGGGGTGCGCTCGCCGTCGCGCACGGCCGGTGCGGTATCGTCGCGCGAGATGCTGCGGAATTTGCGCGTCGCGTAATCGGGCACCCAGGCGTTTTTGTCCACCCCGAGCGCGCTTTGCATCGCCTCACGCACCACGGCGGTACGGTTGAGCGCGTTGACCGTCTGGGTGACGATCGGAATGCCGGCGAACTTGCCCAGCCCGTCGGTCGACGACAATATCCGGTCACGCCATTTGCCGCCGGTCTTGCGGAAAGCAACTGCCTTGGCGCGCAACATCGTATGCGGAAAATCGACGTTCCACTCGTGCGGCGGCACGTAGGGACACTTCGTCATGTAGCACATGTCGCACAGGTAGCACTGATCGACGACGTCGGCGTATTTTTCTTTCGGCACGCCGTCGACCTCGCCGGTCGGCCCTTCGTCGACCAGATCGAACAGCGTCGGGAACGCGCCGCACAGGTTCACGCAGCGACGGCAGCCATGACAGATGTCGAAGATGCGTTCCATTTCGGCCTGCAACGCGGCCTCGTCGTAGAACGCTTCATCCTTCCAGTCGAGGGCGTGCCGGGTCGGCGCCTCCAGACTGCCTTCGCGAATCGACGCCATCGGGTCCTCCTGTTTTTTTTGTGGCAGATGCGCCAGACCGGCGACGGGCCGCTGGCCCGCCGCACGGCGCCGCCGATGCGAGTGGCGGATCAGTCGGTCAGGCTGTCCAGCGTGCGCTGGAATTTGTTGGCGTGCGAGCGCTCGGCCTTGGCGAGCGTTTCGAACCAGTCGGCAATCTCGTCGAAACCCTCTTCCCGGGCGGTTTTGGCCATGCCGGGATACATGTCGGTGTATTCGTGAGTTTCCCCCGCCACTGCCGATTTGAGGTTGTCGCGGGTTGGGCCGATCGGCAGGCCGGTCACCGGGTCGCCCGATTGCTCGAGATACTCGAGGTGGCCGTGCGCGTGCCCGGTTTCCCCTTCCGCGGTCGAACGGAACACCGCGGACACATCGTTGTAACCTTCGACATCGGCCTTGGCTGCGAAATACAGATAGCGTCGATTGGCCTGTGACTCGCCGGCGAATGCTTCCTTCAGATTGCCTTCGGTCTTGGAACCTTTGAGAGACGACATTGAGCACCTCCTGTTTTGCGGGAACGACGGAAGGCGCCTGCGGCCGCGGGCGATCCTGTGCCCGCCGTCGCGACGCCCATGCTTTGGTAGGACAGACGTGCCGTTCAAGTCTACGAGATCGCCACCCGACTGTAAATCAAGGATTTTTATTGGCGCGATAGTCTTACGCAATTGCCGTCGCAGCCGTCTCACGCCGCATCGAAGGCGCGGCGCAGCGCGGCAATCGCAGCCTCGTGCGCCTGTGCGACGTCGGGCACCAGCCGGCGCATCTTGAAGAATTCGTGAATCATGCCGTCAAAGCGGTGCAATTCGACGCGATTGCCGGCCAGGCGCAGTTTTTCCGCATAGGCGATTCCTTCGTCGAGCAGCGGATCATATTCCGCTACGGCGATCCAGGCCGGCGCCAACCCCGAGAAATCGGGGGCCGATACCGCGCCGTCCAATGGCGCGAAACGCCAGTCGTCACGATCGTCACGGGTGCGGATGTAGTTCTCGAAAAACCACTGAATGGTTTCTTCCGGCAGAAAATAGCCGTGCGCGAGCCGCCGGTGCGACGCGGTGTCCTGATAGCCGCAGGTGCCCGGATACAGCAGCATCTGCAGTACCAGCGGCAGCCCCGCATCGCGTGCCAGCACCGCGCCGACCGTCGCCAATGTGCCGCCCGCGCTG
>JAGXBI010000318.1 GCA_018971155.1 Burkholderiales bacterium | reverse complement strand
GGCTGCTTACGTCGTATGGTACAGCGATGCTTCATGCAATATCTCCGTGTCGGATCATAGGCGCGGGGAGAAAATCCCCAAAACCGGCCGGAGTATGCCACACCCGCCCATCAGGCTCTCTGCCCTGGATCAAACATCGGACAAATCCAGCCGTCATCGGCAATGCTACTCGGCGGACGTTTTCTCGCTTGCCTGACGGCGCTGCATGCGGCTTTTCATGAATAGTCCAACGAGTACCACGCCAATCGCGCCGAGAACCGATCCAATATAGTGGACGTTCTCGCCGGCCAGCACCGGCCAATGCCTGACGCCCGGATCGGTGACGATGAGGCCGCCGGCAATCCAGCCGAGCAAAGCTGCGCCGAGCGTGATGATGATCGGAAATTTGTCGAGCAGCTTGAGCACCAGCTGGCTGCCCCACACAATCAGGGGAATGCTGACCACCAGCCCGAAAACGATCAGGAATACACGATGCTCCTCGGCCGCGCCTTCAGCGGCGCCGGCGATGGCGATCACGTTGTCGAGACTCATCACCAAGTCTGCAACGATGATCGTCTTGATCGCGGCCACCAGGCGGTCGGCCGGTTCGATCTTGCCGTGCGCGTCGTGCTCGGGAAGCAACAGCTTGACGCCGATCCACAACAGCAGCAGCCCGCCGGCCATCTTCAGGAAGGGAATGTTCAACAGCGCGACGGCGAATACGATCAGGATCACGCGCAGGATGATTGCGCCGGCCGTGCCCCACAGCACACCCTGCAAGCGCTGCGACGACGGCAGATTGCGGCATGCCAGTGCGATGACGACGGCATTGTCGCCACCGAGCAGAATATCGATGACGATGATTTGAAGTACTGCCGCCCAGTTGAGTGAAGCAAAGAAATCGATCATGCGGTGAAAGGCTCTCCCTGAAGTTGTATCAGGGATTCTACCTGCTCACCGCGCGAAGTGAGGTAAGCGGGCACACGCTCACAAATAAAAGCGAGGGAGCCCGCGCTGCGGATTCCCTCGCTTTTTCGCAGACCCGCCTGCCGCCGGCCAACCACGCCGACGGCGGACCGGGCTAATGCGCTTTACAGCACCGACTTGAGCAAACGGCCCATTTCGGACGGGTTCTTCGTGACTTTGATGCCGCACGACTCCATGACCGCCAGTTTTTCCTGCGCCGTGCCCTGGCCGCCGGAAATGATCGCGCCGGCGTGGCCCATGCGCTTGCCCGGGGGCGCAGTCACGCCCGCGATAAAGCCGACCACCGGTTTCTTCATGTTGTCCTTGGCCCACAGCGCCGCGGTTTCTTCATCCGAGCCGCCGATTTCGCCGATCATCACGACTGCGTCGGTTTCGGGATCGTCGTTGAACATCTTGAGCACATCGATGTGCTTCAGGCCGTTGACCGGATCGCCACCGATACCCACGGCCGACGACTGGCCCAGACCCAGCGCGGTGAGCTGGCCGACGGCTTCGTAGGTCAGCGTGCCCGAGCGGCTGACGACACCGATGCGGCCCTTCTTGTGGATATGGCCCGGCATGATGCCGATCTTGAGTTCGTCGGGCGTGATCACGCCCGGGCAGTTCGGTCCGAGCAGGATGGTCTTGCGGTTCTCACGGCGCATGCGCTCCTTGAGTTCCACCATGTCGCGCACGGGAATGCCTTCGGTGATGCAGATCGCCAGGTCCAGGTCGGCTTCGACGGCTTCCCAGATCGCGGCCGCGGCGCCCGCCGGCGGCACATAGATGACCGATACGGTCGCGCCGGTTTGCGCCTTGGCTTCCTTGACCGAGCCGAAGATCGGAATCCCTTCGAAATCCTCGCCGGCGCGCTTGGGGTTCACGCCCGCCACATAGGCCGCCTTGCCGTTGGCGTACTCGCGGCACGTGCGGGTATGGAATTGACCGGTCTTGCCGGTGATGCCCTGCGTGATGACTTTGGTGTCTTTATTGATCAGAATCGACATTGCTTGATTTCCTTCATCCGGTTGCCCGGCAGCCTGCCCGCGCGCCACACGTGGCGCATCGGCCGGCTGCCCGCTTCATAGTTCGCTCAGTTGCCCTTGGCGGCCGCCACCACTTTCTGCGCGGCTTCTTCCATGCTGTCGGCGGAGATGATCGGCAGGCCGGATTCGGCCAGCATTTTCTTGCCGAGGTCTTCGTTGGTGCCCTTCATGCGCACCACCAGCGGCACCTTCAGCGACACGGCCTTGGAAGCGGCGATGACGCCTTCGGCGATCACGTCGCAGCGCATGATGCCGCCGAAGATGTTGACCAGAATTGCCTTCAGTTCCGGGTTCTTCAACATGATCTTGAACGCTTCGGTCACCTTCTCGGTCGTGGCACCGCCGCCGACGTCGAGGAAGTTGGCCGGCTCGCCGCCGAACAGCTTGATGGTGTCCATGGTCGCCATTGCCAGGCCGGCGCCGTTGACCAGGCAGCCGATGTTGCCCTCGAGCGAGATATAGGCCAGATCGAACTTGGAAGCTTCGACTTCGGCCGGATCTTCTTCGTCGAGGTCGCGATAGGCGACGATTTCCGGATGACGGAACAGCGCGTTCGAATCGAAGTTGAACTTGGCATCGAGGGCGATGACCTTGCCGTCGCCGGTCACGATCAGCGGATTGATTTCAGCCAGCGAGGCGTCAGTTTCCCAGAATGCCTTGTAGAGGCCTTGCAGCGCGGCGCGACCCTGCGGCACCGAAGCTTCGGGAATGCCGATCTTGCGCGACAGGTCGTCGGCATCGGCGTCGGTCAGTCCTTGCGCCGGATTCACGTAGACCTTGTGGATCAATTCGGGGGTCTTGGCGGCCACTTCTTCGATTTCCATGCCGCCTTCGCTCGAGGCCATCACGCAGACTTCCTGCGTGACACGGTCGACGACCAGGCCGACATACAGTTCTTTCTTGATGTCGGCGCCCTCTTCGACCAGCAGACGGCGCACTTTCTGGCCTTCGGGGCCGGTTTGGTGCGTCACCAGTTGCATGCCCAGGATCGCGTTCGCGTATTCGCGCACCTGATCCATCGACTTGGCCACCTTGACGCCGCCGCCCTTGCCGCGGCCGCCCGCGTGGATCTGCGCCTTGACGACCCACACCGCGCCGCCCAGTTGCTCGGCCGCCTTGACGGCCTCGTCCACGGAAAAGCACGGGATGCCGCGCGGCACCGCGACCCCGAATTTTCGGAGAATTTCCTTGCCTTGGTACTCGTGAATCTTCATGCGTGATTCCCTTCTTGCTGAGTTGGATGGTTCGGATCAATCGGGCGAACGGAGGCCACCATCCCGGCCTCATTGGGCGCCTTGGGGTGTTCGTTCACTCGTTCGGGAGCGCGGTGGTTATACCAGCGCGGGTAATAGCGGCGCACGGCTTCGCCTTCGAATTTGAGCGCGTGGCACCGATCGAGCTGGAAGGGCGGCGCGGCATTGTCGTCGGCGCTTCCAGCCGTATCGCGGGTGTTGATGACCTCGCCGGCAAACGCCTGGATGGCAGCCGTCGGCAAAACACCGCATAGTTCGGTCAAGTGGGTACAACCGGCTTTGCCGGCGAGTCGTTCTTGGACGGCTTTGCGGAATCCCCGGCCAAGATTCAGGCCGATCAGTTGCCGGTAGGCCGGACCAATCTGATCGCAAATCCCCGGATAGGGCACCCAGTCGGAAACCGCTTCGGCTTCTCGCACATTGAGTGCTTCATCGATCGTCACGCGCAGCCAGAGCTCGTGCACTGGAGAGCCTTGCGGGCGAACGCCGGTGGCGAGGACGAAATCACGCGCCTTGTGGTCGGTCAGACAGGCTTCGATGTCCCACAAACCGTCGTCGCGCGCGTACGCTTCGACACGGATCGTGCGGCGATGCTGCGGGGTCCGGGGGGCGGGCTCGGAGAGCGGCATGCGGAAATGAGAGGCATGAGCGCGGAAAGGACATGATTTTAGCATAGGACGGCCGGAACCCCTCCTGAGCGGCACGTCAGCCGGGCAAGGGTGCCCTGGCAACCGATCGCTCAATCGTCGAAATCGGCGCCGCGCACGACCTTGCGGATCACATCCTGGGAAAACCCCCGCCCGGCCAGGAAGCGCATTTGCCGGGCGCGCTCCTGCGGCGAGTCCGCCGGCTGGCCGAACTTTTTTTGCCAGACGGCCTGGGCCCGTTCGAATTCAGTACCGCGCAGCCGCTCGGCAACATCGCTGACCGCCTGCGGATCGAGCGCATGCTGCTTGAGTTCGCTGACGATGCGGGAGGTGCCGAGCCTGGAAGCCCGGCGATTGACGACGCTTTCCGCGAAGCGCTGATT
>JAGXBI010000317.1 GCA_018971155.1 Burkholderiales bacterium | reverse complement strand
ATCGGCGTCTACGTCGATCAGTCGAAACTCAGCACCACACCGCATGGCATGGTCCAGCAGGGCGGCGGCGGCTTGACCACTTCATATTGGGGCATGCGCGGGCGCGAGGACCTCGGTAACGGCACCGCGGTCATTTTTGCGCTGGAGAGCTTCTTCAGGCCGAACACCGGCCAAATGGGACGCAATCCCTCCGACGGATTCTTCGCCCGCAACGCATACGTGGGATTGTCCTCCGTCGCGTACGGGACGCTCAAGGTCGGCCAACAGACGACCGGCACCTACCTGCACCAGATACTGCTCAATCCGTTTGGTCCGTCGGTCGTGTTCTCGCCGCTTATCGTGCAATCGTATATGGCGGCCTACAACGGCACGGCCATCGGCGACACCGTCTGGTCCAACACGATCGGGTATACCTCTCCTTCCTTTGCCGGCCTCACCGGTAACGTGCAATATGGCGTGAGCGATGTCACCGGACATCAGGGCCGCGACAATCTCGGCCTGCATCTCACCTATAAGAACGGGCCGCTGCTGGTCGCTTTGTCCGCGCAGCGCGTGCGGGCCGCGGCGATCGCCCCGGCGCAGCAGCAGTACCTCTACCTGGGAGGCGCCACGTACCAGACCCGTTTCGCAAAATTCTACGGCGCGCTCCAGACGACCAATACGACGACGCTCGGCATCGGCTCTCACACTTACGAGCTAGGCGTCTCGGTCCCGGTTTCCCCGCGGGCATCCGTGCTGGCGGAGTGGGCTCTCACCAAGCAAAGCGGCCCCCGGCAGAAAAATACCGTGCGCGACACGACATCGATTGCCTACGATTATTTCTTCTCCAAGCGTACCGACGTCTACGCCGCCTATTCGTATGACAAGCTGGCATCGAACCCGTCCGGCAGCACCTATGGCATCGGAATGCGTCACCGGTTCTAGAGCTCGTGCTGGCAACAAGGGGCGGCTCGCGCTACCGCGCTGCCGCCCCTTCACCACCCGCTCCGGCTCACTCGCCGCCCTCCCGCAGCACTTCACCGGCAATCCCCGGCCGGGCATCAATCCAGATACAGTCACGTAAAAAAACATCGAGCCATCACGGGTCGCGGCACCTCGCCGCGCCAAGTGATGGCTCTTTCGTTGAACATCCACGACGTCAATCGTCGGCCAGTCCGTGCTCGCCGCGACGAGTTGATCTCAAGGCGAGATTTCTTCCAGCGCGCGATTGGTCGTCTCGATCATGCGCGACGCCGCGCCAAGGCCGACCATGGTCGCCAGGGCGAACATCAGAAACACCGCGCCGATCCCGTACCCGGTCAGAACGATACCCACGATGGCCGGAGCGGCTGCCGACGCCGCACGAAGCCACGACGTCGCCACCCCGGTGCCGATCGCACGCATGCGCGTAGGATAAATTTCCGGCGTATAGAGATACAGCATGACGGTGACAGTGCCCATGACAGCATAGGCGGACGAGCCCAGCACCATCAGCGACCACGGGCTGCCCGTGGCGAGCGCGCCGAGCCCCAGCAGCAGCGCGCCGCTGATCAGGAAGCAGGCCATGGCCCAGCGCCGGCGCCCGACGCGGTCGATCAGAAATGCGCATCCGAGCACCGCGAGCACACTCAACACGTTCGACATCGACGCCAGCCTCAGGGACTCTTGCAGCGGCAGATGGTAGACCGTCTTGTACAGGCTCGGCAGCCAGTTATTGATGCCATTCGCAACAAAATACGCGGCAGCCCAAAGCAGCCATACACCCAACGTGCGGCCTCGATACACCGGCGAGAACAGTTCCTTCCAGGTGGCCTTGCCATGCCGGCGGGCGCCCTGGCGCAGCGACGCCAAACGGGCTTCGATCTCGCTTCGGTCGCGCACGGCATCGAGATCTCGCCTGGGCGTGCTGGCTTCGATTCCTTCGATGATCCGCTCGGCTTCGTCGCAGCGATTCTTGCCGACCAGCCAACGCGGCGATTCGGGCAAACGGGCAATCAGCAGCGCCACCAGCAGGCCCGGGATCGCTCCGACCAGGAACATGCATTCCCAGCCGAAACGCGGCACGACGAACGCGCCGGCTTGCGCCGCGCCAAGTAACCCCAGCGGGAAGATCAGCTCGTAGAGCACGAAGAACCGGCCGCGGCCATGCGCCTGCGACAGCTCGCTGATATAGGCCGCCGCGACGGGGACTTCGCCGCCCACGCCGATGCCTTGCACGAAGCGGGCCAGGAAAAGCATATGAAAATTGCCGGTGAACGCGCAGGCCACGCCCATCACCGACATCAGCCCAACCGCCACCGCCGCGCTACGCACCCGGCCGAAGTGCTCCGCGCACCAGCCGAATACCAGGGCGCCGATCAACTGGCCAAGATAGCCGGCCGCAATCAGCACGCCGATTTCCTTGGCACTGAGATGCCACAGACCAACCAGCACCGGCATGGCGAAAGCGAGCGACAGCGCATCGAATGCATCGAAGAATGTCGCGCTGCCCATGATCACGCGGGCTTTGGTGTGCCACCGGGTAAAGGGTACGTTTTCGATTCTAAAGAGCAGGTGCGCGCCGCGAGCGAGCGGGTCTTCCCTGCGGCTGACACCGGGCTCGCCGTCGACGTGCTCTCCGGCCAAGGCATTACTCATGTCGTCTTGTATGGATGCCTCCCGGCGATAGGTAGTAACCCGCATCGTGTTGTGAAGAAGTCGGCTGCTGCCTTGTATCCGGCCTAGTGTGTGGATCGATGGGTTGCCCCGCTCGGCCACTGGCCCCGATGTAATCCGCTGACGAACACCTCATCTCCAAAACGGACTGTTGAAGTCCGGAATGACATTCAGGTTTAGCTCGTCCCGGTCTGACCTGTTTCACATCACTTCGCTTCGTGCTGCCTGTGCGCCTTCAAAGGCTCACCATATCCTTCTAAAGGTGATGGATGATTGGTTACCGAGTTAGGCCGCAAGCGGCTTGGTGCTCTGGTAACCCCGTTGGTACTCTTGCTGCTTGGCGGTGATGGCCCAGATCGTGCGTGCCATCTTCGCGGCTTGTGCCACGATGACCACGTTCGCTGGGCGCCGCACCTTGATCTGTTCAAGCCATGGTCCCGGCTCCTTGGCGTTCGTGAGTACCGACCGCGCCCCGTGAATCAGCAACGTGCGCAAATAGGTGTCTCCTCGCTTGGAGATGCCCAGCAGATTGACCTTGCCCCCTGTGCCGCGTTGCTTTGGCACCAAGCCCAGCCACGCGCAGAATTCGCGGGCGGACTTAAAGGCGCGAGCCTCGCCCATCGTGGCGATCGCTGCCGTCGCGGTGAGCAGACCCACGCCCGGAATCTCGGCCACGCGCTTCATGTCAACGTTCTCACGCAGGCGCTGCGCCAGCCGCTGTTCGATCGCCCTAATGTCGGCTTCGGTTTGCTTGATCCGTTGAGTTTGCTCTCGCAGGCTGTCAGCTACGTACTGCGGGATGTCCTTGGCCAACGATTCAAGCGCCGTCTCCATCTCACTGAGCAGGGCCCTCGCTCCCTTGGCGAAGATCGTGCCGAACTCATAGAGCAGGCCTCGCAGTGAGTTCATCTGCATGATTTTCATCTTCATGAGCAGCTCTCTCTGGCGGTGCAGCGTCAGCGTCGCCTGCTGCTCCAACGTCTTCATGCCCACGAACTTCGTTCCAGGTTGCTGAATAGCCAGCCAGATCGCACGTGCGTCCGTCGCGTCGGTCTTGTTGCCGCAGACAAACGGCCTTACTGCCTTGGCGTGGATGAGTCGTACGCTGTGACCCAGCGCCTTGAACTTGCGTGCCCAGTAGTGCGCACCACCGCACGCCTCAATGCCGATCAAGCAGGACTGACGGTTTGCGAAATACTCCAGCACCTTCGCACGCTTGATCTGCTGGTTAATGATTTCGCCAGTGTCCATGTCCACCGTGTGTAGCTGGAAAACGCTCTTGGCAATGTCCACCCCAAAGACCTGCTGGCCGTCGATCAAGCCGATGATTTGCCCAGCTCCCATGCTTGCTTTACGATTCATGTCGGACCCTCGATGGTGTTTGTGAAGACCTCGGTCTATCACACCCTGGGCACCTTGATGCCGTATCCATTCGAGGGTCCACCTTGCGATCGCCGCAAGACAACTCCACAGAACAGCCACGTTCTTCATCTCCGTACTCCAGTCCCAGTTTCAATCCCCGTAGGGAGGGAGGCATCCATTACATCTCCTTGTCATACCCGGCGGGACTGTCCGGCTTTGGCTATTGGCGGCGTCCCGTTCATGAAAACTTTAAATTTATATTGACATATCATCTACAATTTATCAACAATTTACC
>JAGXBI010000316.1 GCA_018971155.1 Burkholderiales bacterium | reverse complement strand
GCCGCGTCGAGCGTGCGCGCGAGCAGCTTGGCGCGGGCATTGCCCGTCTTGATGCCGGTTTCCTCCAGCGACACGGCCAGCGCGAGGAATTCACCCAGCGAATCCCAGCGCAGGTGGTTTTCTTCGACCAACTGCTTGACGTGCTTGGGCGCCGAGCCGCCGGCGCCCGTCTCGTACATGCCGCCACCGGCCATCAGCGGCACGATCGAGAGCATCTTGGCGCTGGTGCCGAGTTCCATGATCGGGAACAGGTCGGTGAGGTAGTCGCGCAGGATGTTGCCGGTGACCGAGATGGTGTCCAGGCCGCGAATCACGCGCTCGAGCGTGTAGCGCATCGCCCGCACCTGCGACATGATCTGGATGTCCAGGCCGGTGGTGTCGTGGTCCTTGAGGTAGGTCTCGACCTTCTTGATCAGCTCGGCCTCGTGCGGACGGTACGGGTCGAGCCAGAAAATCGCCGGCATGCCGGAATTGCGCGCGCGCGTGACGGCCAGCTTGACCCAGTCGCGAATCGGCGCGTCCTTGACCTGGCACATGCGCCAGATGTCGCCCTGCTCGACGTTTTGCACCAGCAGCACTTCACCGGTGGCGATGTCGACGATGCGGGCTTCGCCGGCTTCTGGCACTTCGAACGTCTTGTCGTGCGAGCCGTATTCCTCGGCCTGCTGCGCCATCAGCCCGACGTTGGGCACGGTGCCCATGGTGACCGGATCGAAGTTGCCGTTGGTCTTGCAGAAGTTGATCACTTCCTGATAGATGCGGGCGAAGGTGCTCTCCGGAATCACCGCCTTGGTGTCCTTCGGGCGGCCGTCGGCGCCCCACATCTTGCCGCCGATGCGGATCATGGCCGGCATCGAGGCGTCGACGATCACGTCGTTGGGCGCGTACAGGTTGGAGATGCCCTTGGCCGAGTCGACCATCGCCAGCTCGGGGCGGTGTTCGTGGCAGGCGTGCAGGTCGCGGATGATTTCCTCGCGCTTGGAGCTCGGCAGCGACTCGATCTTGTCGTACAGATTGACCAGGCCGTTATTCACGTTCACGCCCAGCTCGTCGAACAGCTTGCCGTGCTTGGCGAAGGCGTCCTTGTAGAAAATCTTGACCGCATGGCCGAACACGATCGGGTGCGAGACCTTCATCATGGTGGCCTTGACGTGCAGCGAGAGCATCACGCCGGTCTTGCGCGCATCTTCCATCTGCTCTTCATAGAACTCGCACAGCGCCTTCTTGCTCATGAACATGCTGTCGATGATCTCGCCCGCCTGCAGCGCGACCTTCGGCTTGAGCACAATCGTCTTGCCGTCGGCGGTGAGCAGTTCCATCTTGACGTCGCGCGCGCGGTCGAGCGTCATCGACTTTTCGCCGTGATAGAAGTCGCCGTGCTTCATGTGCGCGACGTGCGTGCGCGAGGCCATGCTCCACTCGCCCATGCTGTGCGGATGCTTGCGCGCGTAATTCTTTACGGCGGCCGGCGCGCGGCGATCGGAGTTGCCCTCGCGCAACACCGGGTTCACCGCGCTGCCCAGGCATTTCGAGTAGCGCTGGCGAATCGCCTTCTCGACCTCGGTCTTCGGGTCTTCGGGGAAATCCGGCACGTTGTAGCCCTTGGACTGCAGCTCCTTGATCGCACCGACCAGCTGGTGCACCGAAGCGCTGATATTGGGCAGCTTGATGATATTGGTGTCGGGCAACTGCGTCAGCCGCCCCAGCTCGGCCAGGTTATCGGGCACGCGCTGCTCTTCGGTCAGGAATTCGGGAAACTCGCCGAGAATGCGGCCAGCCACGGAAATGTCGCTGGTCTCGACCCGAATGCCCGCCGGCGCCGTAAATGTGCGAATGATCGGCAAAAAGGCGCTGGTGGCCAGCAGCGGGGCTTCGTCGGTGAGAGTGTAGATAATGGTGGATTGCTCGGCGCTCATTGCTTGTCTCGGAATCAGGTCATCGGTGGGAAACATACCCCCGCCACGGTTCAGATCGAGGGCAATACCCGAATTGTGCCTGATTCTGGGGGTAAGAGCGTGGGTTGGGGCCGAACCCTCGCAGTCGAGCCGGAGGCCATCGGGTGCGGCCGCCTGGGTGTGACCGCCTGGGTGTGACCGCTTTACACGGCGCACCGCCAGGCCTACCCTCCCGCATTGAGATCGCCATCCTGGTGACGCAGCCGGCGTCGAATCGGCACGGCTGGCGCGCCACGCGCAAACAGGAGAGTTCATGACGCCCGCAGCGAACAGCCCCTCCCCGATCAAGCACGTGTTCGTGCTGATGCTCGAGAACCGGTCGTTCGACCACGTTCTCGGATTCTCGGCGCTGACCGGCATCGATGCCGTGACCGGCTCGCCCACCCGGGCGAACGGCATCGACCCGGCCGCGCCGCCGACCAACCCCAATCCGCGTCGAGCCAGCGAACCGGTCGCGGCCAACGCCAACGGCACGCCCTTTCAGCTCAGCAACACGCACAAGGACCCGGGGCACGAGTTCGAGAACACGATGACCTGCCTGTGCGGTGCCGGCGCGTGGGGCCCGCCCAACGTCGACGCCAACGGCAAACTCGTCGGCAGGTATCCGGCAGCGGCGCCCGGCAAGGCCAACAGCGGCTTTGTCGCCAACTACGCCGCGTGCGGCTCGGATCGGCCGGAATGGGCGATGAACAGCTACACGCCGGCCCAGTTGCCGGTGATCAACGCGCTGGCGCGCGAATTCGTGGTGTGCGACGCGTGGTATTCGTCGCTGCCGGGCCCGACCTGGCCGAACCGCTTTTTCGTGCACGCGGCCTCCTCCGGCGGGCTCGATGCCAGCCCGAGCGACGGCGCGACGATCGAAGACTACGTGGCCGGATTCGACCTGCCCAACGGCACGATTTTCGACAAGCTGTCCGCCAGGGGCTTGAACTGGAAAATCATCGAGGGCGATTCATTCCCGCAGGTGCTCGCCATCAAAGGCATGACCCTGGCCGAGATGGACGGGCACTTCCACGACATGGACGACTTCGCCGCGGTGATCAACGACGCGGCGTTCGATGCCGCGTACGTATTCATCGAGCCGGACTACGACGTGTCGCACAACTTCCAGGGCGGCAACAGCATGCATCCGCTGGGCGACGTGCGCAAAGGCGAGCAGCTCGTCAAAACGGTGTACGAAACCCTGCGCGCCTCCAGGGTCTGGCAAGACAGCCTGCTGGTGGTACTGTTCGACGAGCACGGCGGCTTCTACGACCACATGGTGCCGCCGGCCGCGACGCCGCCCGGTGACGCCGGACCGGGGTCGAGATACAACACACACAACTTCGCCTTCGACCGACTGGGTCTACGCGTGCCCTGCATCATCGCGTCGCCGCGGGTCGGCAAAAATGTGATCGACCATCGGCAGTACGACCACAGTTCGATCCCCAAGACGCTGACCCATCTGTTTGGCCTCGCGGGCCCGTTGACCGCGCGCGATGGCGCGGCAAACAGCTTCGATTCGCTCATAGGCAGCACGCCACGCGACACGCCACTGACGCTGCCCGCCCCCGCGCCGGGCCCGCTCGGCGCGGTCACCGAAACCGCGAGCCCGGCCGATGCCTCGGCAGCCGGCTTCGCGCGGATCGCGCTGGCCCGCCACCTGCGCGTGGCGCCAGCCGAACAACAGCAGGCGATCAAAGACAACTTCCAGAAAAGCCGCGGCGACGCCAATGCTACCTCCGCTTTCCTGAGCACGGCGGACGCGGCAATCCGGCAATGGAAGCAGCGCGGCCGTCAGATGCCGCCGCCGCCAAGCGATGAACAGGCGGCCTCGCGGCCGTGATGCGCGGGGTGGTTGTATAGGAGTGCGCCGTGGACTCGTTGACCCCGCACCGCGCTCGCGTTCGTCGCAATGGTCACGATGACCGGCGTGCGCCTGCTTTGGCATGGGGCTTTAGCTGGGGTTTGCGCGGGATTTTCAGCTTTGTTTTTTTGGGGGGAGTCGCTTATCGATCCAGCGGAGATAGTGGATTTTCCCAGAAGCGGCCGGTCCATCGAGCTTCGTACGCGGCCGTTGTGGACGGTTGCGGAGCGGGCCGACTAGTTCGACGACTTAGAAGTAGGTTAAAGCTTGCTCGCAATGTGCCCAAACTTCAGGATGATCGCTGCGCAGTTGCGCGGGCATCGGTTCAGTTTGCCCTTTGCCTTTGAACAACCATCCGACAAGCCCGTGTTCGTCCGCCTCCAACAAAGCGTTCACAAGCTGATCGGACGACGTTGGGGCATTCAAGAAATTCGTTATCACCCCCGTGAGGTGTCTGTAAGTCTTCATATATCCGGCTGCTAAAGCTTCGCGCCG
>JAGXBI010000315.1 GCA_018971155.1 Burkholderiales bacterium | reverse complement strand
GGGCATCGTGTACGAAGGCCATCCGGATCTGCGCCGCATTCTGACCGACTACGGTTTCATCGGTCATCCTTTCCGCAAGGACTTTCCGTTGTCCGGCTACGTGGAAATGCGGTACGACCCCGAGCAACAGCGGGTGATCTACCAGCCGGTGACGATCGAGCCGCGCGAGATCACGCCACGCGTGATCCGCGAGGAAGAATACGGCGGGTTGAAACATTAAGGTGCGCTCGTGGCAGATATCAAGAACTACACGCTGAATTTTGGTCCGCAACACCCTGCGGCGCATGGTGTGCTGCGCCTCGTGCTGGAACTCGACGGCGAAGTGATTCAACGTGCCGATCCGCACATCGGTTTGCTGCATCGCGCGACCGAAAAGCTGGCCGAGTCGAAGACGTTCATTCAGTCGGTGCCTTACATGGACCGGCTCGATTACGTTTCGATGATGTGCAACGAGCACGCCTACGTGATGGCGATCGAGAAGTTGCTCAACATCGAAGTGCCGATTCGCGCTCAATATATCCGTGTGATGTTCGATGAAATCACGCGGCTGATGAATCACCTGATGTGGATCGGATCGCACGGCCTGGACGTCGGTGCGATGGCGATTTTTCTTTATGCTTTCCGTGAGCGCGAAGATCTGTTCGACATGTACGAGGCGGTCTCGGGCGCGCGTATGCATGCGGCCTATTACCGGCCGGGCGGTGTTTACCGCGATTTGCCGGATGCCATGCCGCAATACCGCGCATCGAAACAGCATAACGCCCGTGCGATCGGCAAGATGAACGAGAACCGCCAAGGTTCCCTGCTCGATTTCATCGAGGACTTCACCAATCGCTTTCCCAAGTATGTCGACGAGTACGAGACGCTGCTGACCGACAACCGCATCTGGAAGCAGCGTCTGGTCGGTATCGGTGTCGTCAGTCCGGAGCGCGCGTTGCAACTCGGCTTCACCGGGGCAATGCTTCGCGGCTCGGGAATTGCCTGGGACCTGCGCAAGAAACAGCCGTACGAGGTCTACGACCGGATGGAATTCGACGTGCCGGTCGGCTCCGAAGGTGACTGTTACGACCGCTATCTGGTGCGCGTCGAAGAGATGCGACAATCCAATCGCATCATCAAGCAGTGCATCGACTGGCTGCGCAAAAATCCCGGTCCGGTGATGATCGACAATCACAAGGTCGCGCCGCCCAAACGGGTCAACATGAAGTCGAACATGGAAGAGCTGATTCACCACTTCAAGCTCTTCACCGAGGGCTTCCACGTGCCGGAAGGCGAAGCCTACGCCTCGATCGAGCATCCAAAGGGCGAGTTCGGCATCTATTTGGTTTCGGACGGCGCCAACAAGCCGTATCGCCTGAAGATTCGTGCACCTGGATTTGTCCATTTGGCCGCGCTCGACGAAATGGCCAGGGGACACATGATCGCCGATGCAGTGGCGATCATTGGTACGCAGGACATCGTGTTCGGTGAAATTGACCGATAGTAATGCGGGCGCGGGCGATGGATTCGCCCTCCCGGTTGTATCTAAGACGTAACAATGCCGTTCCAGCAATTTGCTACGAGGCAGGAATCGCGCGAAAAGCGCAATTGCCGGCTTCGTTGCGGCCGGAGCAATCGTTAAGTAGAGACCAAGTCGGATCGGAAATGCTTTCTCCCGAAGCGCTAAAGAAAATCGACCATGCGATCGCCAAGTACCCGGCGGAGCAGAAGCAATCTGCGGTGATGGCCGCACTTGCGGTCGCACAGGACGAAAAGGGCTGGCTGTCGCCGGAAGTCATGCAGTTCGTCGCCAGTTACCTCCAGATGCCGCCGATCGCGGTCGAAGAGGTGGCGACCTTCTATGGCATGTTCGATACCGCGCCGGTTGGCAAATTCAAGCTGACCGTCTGCACGAACCTGCCGTGCGCGCTGTCGCGCGGCGACCACGCAGCCGATTACCTCAAGCAGAAGCTCGGCATCGACTTCAACGAGACCACGGCCGACGGCCTGTTCACGCTGAAGGAAGGCGAATGCATGGGCGCTTGCGGCGACGCGCCGGTGATGCTGGTGAACAATAAGCGTATGTGCAGTTTCATGAGCGACGAAAAGCTCGATGCGCTGATTGCCGAGCTCAAGGCTGCGGATCGAGGAGAAAAGGCATGACGAGTTTGCACGATCGCCATATCGAGCCGCTCATTCTGGCCGGACTGAACGGCGAGAACTGGCATTTGGAAGATTACGTCGCTCGCGGTGGCTACGCGCAGTTGCGGCGCATTCTGACCGAAAAGGTTCCGCCGGAGCAGGTGATTGCCGATATCAAGGCATCGGGCTTGCGCGGCCGCGGGGGCGCGGGTTTCCCGACCGGCCTGAAGTGGAGCTTCATGCCACGCCAGTTTCCCGGCCAGAAGTACCTGGTTTGCAACTCTGACGAGGGCGAGCCCGGCACGTTCAAGGATCGCGACATCCTGCGCTATAACCCGCATTCCCTGATCGAGGGGATGGCCATTGGCGCATACGCAATGGGCATTTCGGTCGGCTATAACTACATCCACGGCGAAATTTGGGATACCTACGAACTCTTCGAGCGCGCGCTCGAAGAAGCACGTGCCGCTGGGTACCTGGGCGACAATCTCTTCGGCTCGGGATTCTCGTTCCAGTTGCACGCTCACCACGGGTACGGCGCCTACATCTGTGGCGAGGAGACGGCACTGCTCGAATCCCTCGAAGGGAAGAAAGGCCAGCCGCGCTTCAAACCGCCATTCCCGGCAAGCTTCGGGCTCTACGGCAAGCCGACCACGATCAATAACACCGAAACGTTCGCCGCGGTGCCCTTCATTCTGGCGGTCGGTCCGCAGAAGTACCTGGAGATGGGCAAGCCGAATAACGGCGGCACCAAGATCTTCTCCGTGTCGGGCGACGTCGAACGTCCTGGCAATTACGAAATCCCGATGGGTACGCCGTTCTCCAAGCTGATGGAATTGTGCGGCGGCATGCGCGGCGGCAAGAAGATCAAGGCGGTCATTCCCGGCGGGTCGTCGGCGCCTGTCGTACCCGGCGACCTGATGATGCAGACCGACATGGACTACGATTCGATCGCCAAGGCAGGGTCGATGCTCGGCTCCGGCGCGGTGATCGTGATGGACGAAACCCGCTGCATGGTGCGTTCGCTGTTGCGCCTGTCGTATTTCTACTACGAGGAATCGTGCGGTCAGTGCACGCCTTGTCGCGAAGGCACTGGCTGGCTGTGGCGCGTGGTCAATCGCATCGAGCATGGAAAGGGGCGTCAGGAAGACCTCGATCTCCTGAACTCGGTGGCTGAAAACATCATGGGACGCACCATCTGCGCGTTGGGTGACGCCGCCGCGATGCCCGTGCGCGGCATGCTCAAGCATTACTGGGACGAATTCGCGTACCACGTCGAGCACAAGCGTTGCATGGTCGGCGCATCCCATTCTCTTTGACAAAGCGTGGCTCTGAACCGCTATGGTTGAAATCGAAATAGACGGCCAAAAGGTCGAAGTGTCCGAAGGCAGCATGGTGATCCAGGCGGCCAAGAAAGTCGGCACTTATATCCCGCATTTCTGCTATCACAAGAAGTTGTCGATCGCAGCCAACTGTCGCATGTGTCTGGTCGACATCGAGAAAGCGCCCAAGGCCGTGCCGGCGTGCGCTACGCCCGTCGCCGCCGGCATGATTGTGCGAACCAAGTCGGAAAAAGCCGTCAAGGCGCAACAGTCCGTGATGGAGTTCCTGCTGATCAACCACCCACTGGATTGCCCGATTTGCGATCAGGGCGGCGAGTGTCAGTTGCAGGATCTCGCCGTTGGCTACGGCAAGTCGGCGTCCCGATACCAGGAAGAGAAGCGCGTGGTGTTCCACAAGAACGTCGGGCCGCTGATCTCGATGGAGGAAATGACCCGCTGCATTCACTGCACACGCTGCGTACGTTTTGGCCAGGAAATTGCCGGCGTCATGGAGCTGGGCATGCTGGGGCGCGGCGAGCATTCGGAAATCACTTCGTTCGTCGGCAAGACGGTCGATTCCGAACTGTCCGGCAACGTGATCGATCTGTGCCCGGTTGGCGCGCTCACATCCAAGCCGTTTCGATACAGCGCGCGGACGTGGGAGCTGTCTCGCCGCAAGTCGGTCAGCCCGCATGATGGACTCGGTGCGAACCTGACGGTGCAGGTCAAGAACAACAAGGTGATGCGCGTCGTACCGCTCGAGAACGAAGCCATCAACGAATGCTGGATTTCGGACAAGGATCGCTTCTCGTACGAAGGGCTCAACAGCGACGAGCGCCTGACCAGGCCGATGCTCAAGCAGGGCGGTCAGTGGCATGAGGTCGA
>JAGXBI010000314.1 GCA_018971155.1 Burkholderiales bacterium | reverse complement strand
CGCGCGTGCAGGCGATTCGCGACATGCTGGCCGCCGCGGGTTTCGACGCCACGGCCAGCGAGCGCATTCAGCAGGAGATCTGGTTCAAGCTGTGGGGCAACATGACGGTCAACCCGATTTCGGCGATCACCGGCGCGACCGGCGACCGGATTCTCGACGACGACAACGTACGCCACTTCATGACGGCCATCATGCGCGAAGCCGCCGACATCGGCCGGCGCATCGGCGTGCCGATCGACATCGATCCGGAAGAGCGCCATGGGCTCACGCGCAAGCTCGGCGCATTCAGAACATCGATGCTGCAGGACGTGGAAGCCGGCAAGCCGGTCGAGCTCGATGCGATGGTCGCCGCGGTCATCGAGATCGGTCGGCAGGTCGGCGTAGCCACGCCCTGCACCGACGCACTATTCGGATTGGCACGCCTGCACGCGCGCGTACGCGGGCTATATCCCGGCGCTTAAGCGAGCGGCGGCCGCCGGCGCCGCGCCGCGGCTTGCTTATTCGAGCGGCGAGGTCGGCGCGCCGCGCTGGGCCACCTGGGCCGGCGCCACCAGCAGTCCGAGCGGAACCGCGGCGGCCATCGCGGCATAGCCGGCATCGCTCGGATGCACATGGTCGCCGCAGTCGAAACGCGGCAACAGCCGATCCGGCATCGTCGGATCGCGCAACGCCGCATCGAAATCAATCACGCCGTCGAATGCGCCGCTGGTGCGAATCCAGTGGTTCACGGCCAGCCGCACCTGTTCGCGCTCGGGCGGCAGCGAGGCGGGCAACAGCGTGCCGCCCAGAATTCGGATGCCGCGCGCGTGGGCCTGCGCGATCACCCGGCGATATCCGGCAATCAGGTCCTTGGCCTGCACCACCACGTGCGGCGCATCGCAGTCGAGCCCGCGGCGCGGCGGTGTGGCGCCGAAATTGATATCGTTGATGCCGACCTGCAGGATCACGGCTCGCACGCCCGGCTGCGCCAGCGCATCGCGTGCGAAGCGCGCCTCCAGTCGCTGCCCGTAGCACGCGGAATCGTTCAACAGGCGATTGCCGCTGATGCCGAGGTTCAAGATCGCGACATGCCGCGCTTCGGTGCCTTGCAGGCGCCGCGCGAGCGCGTCGGGCCAGCGCCGGTTCTGGTTCAGCGAGGAATGCAGGCCATCGGTGATCGAATCGCCGATGGCGGCTACCGCGAAGGCGCTGGAACGCGTGTCGAGCGCCACGCCGGCCAGCCACAGGTAGGCCGTCGTCCGGCCGCGATACGCCTTGCCGTCGAAGTCCTCGGCGTAATTGCCCGGCGTCGAGATGTAATTGACCTGGCTGGCGACCTTGTGCCAGGTGGTCGGGGCGCCCGGCTGCGTGCTGTAAAGGCTCACCGCCAGCGCCGCGCCGGCCGGCACATCGAGCGAGACCGGATCGCTGGTGAGCTCGGCGCCAGGCGCAATCACAGCGGCGCGCCGGCCGCGGAAGCTCAGCAGCCGTTCGGTATTGGGCCGCAATGCCGCGTCGCCGGCCGACAGCGCCACGGTCGCCTCCGAGATGGCCAGCGGCTGCGTGCCGAAGGTATTGCTGAAGGTGACGCGCACGCGCTGTCCCGCCAGACGCGAGTAAACGATTTGCCGCACGGTGCGGCCGGTGACCGCCGGCGCGCGATCGTAGGAGGGCGCCGCGCGATTTTGCGCGACTGCCTGCGGCGCCGCGGCCCACGTGCCGACCCAATGGCCGTCCGCCCACGCCGCCGCGCTCGACGGCGCGAGCGCAACCGCCAGCGCGGCGCACGCCGCCGCTCGCGAGATCGTCAAACAAAAGAGTTTCATCAGGGATACCGATAGCGAAGCAAGCCGTGATTGTGCCCGAAACCGCCCGGCTCCGAGCCGCCATGGCACGGTCGACGGATCACAGGCCGACCCCGTTGTGCGAATCGAACAGCAGGCTGGCGATCAGGTCGCTGTCGATCGTTTCCTGGTTCAGCGTGCGCGCGAGCAACTCGCCAGCCAGCAGTTGCGGCGAAAAAACCATGTCCGACTGGAGCCGCTTGATGCGCTGCAAGTTCTTGGCGTCGTTGACCAGCGCCACGGTCTTGACCTGCGGCGCTTCCTCCTTGATGGCGAGAATCACGAAGGCGTTCTCCGCGTCCTCGTTGCGCAGCGCGAGCGCCACGCGCGCCGTGGCGATGCCGGCCCGGTGCAGTGTCTGGGAATCGCTCGGGTCGCCGATCACCACGTCGGCATTCTCCGGGTAGTTATGCTCGACATTGGGCGCCACGATCATGGTCAGCGCGCAACCGCGCTTTTTCAGCCCCTGATAAACGCTATAGGCGATCGACGACGTCCCGACGATCACATAATGATTTTTGCGCGTCACGCTGGAAATCCCTCCCCTGACGATACGTTTCAGATTGCCGCCGACCAGCGGCCCGATCACCGCGCCGATCGAAGTCGCGAATACGGTAATGCCGAGCACGATGATCGAAGCCGTGAAAAAACGCGCGGTCTGGCTGTGCGGCACGATATCGCCGTAACCCACCGTGGACATCGACACGATCGAAAAATAGAAGGCGGTGCCGATATCGCGAATCGGCGGCGAAAAATCGGCCCCCAGATATAGCGAGCCGAACACCGCATACACCACCAGCGAGGCGACGCTGAGTATCGCGAACAGGCTGCTGGCGGCCAGGCTGGTCCGGTCGAAGCGCTTCCAGTAGTACACCAGCACGAGCGCCAGCGCCAGCGTGTAGCCAAATATCGTCACGTTGCGATAATCGCCCCACAGGCTGATAATCCCGGCGCCGATCAGCAGCAGCAGCGAGAACACCCAGGCGACGCGGGCGCGCAGCACGATCCCGATGCTCATCCAGATCAGCCCGGCGGCGATCACCACCTGAGGGAACGCCAGCAGGCCGAGCGAGCTGATCAGGTCCAGCCAATTGCCGAACAACCCGCCGCCGTGATGATGCTGGCGCGCGCGCTCGAGCACCGGCTGCAGCAGCATCAGCCCATTGACCAGCAGCAGCGCCCCCAGGTACCAGTGCGGCGCCAGCGCATGCACGGTGCGTTCGATCCGGTTACCCAAAACTTTGAGCGAATTACCCAGTTTGCCCATCAACCCATTTCCTAGCCGGTACCAGGCGATACCTTAACAGACGCCGTCGGCGCATGCCCACGCCCCTGTGCGAAGCGCTATGGCAGAATATCGAGCGCAGTCCGGCTCAGATCGGGCGCCGCTGACAAAACGACAGGGAGGTGTGGAATGAACACGCAACGGTTTGCGTGGCGCGGGCAAATTGCAGGCCTGTGCCGAGACGCGTACGCGGCGGTGCCCCGATGATGCCCAGCAACGCCATGGCCGACGCGGCCTGGCTCGATCCGCACGACGCCCTGGCGGCCGTCGAAGGCGCCCCGTACGGCATGTTCGTATGCGACGCGAGCGGCACGTTCGAACTGGTCAACGCCGCCTACGAGCAGCTCACCGGGTATTCCCGCGAGGCGCTCATCGGCCATCGCACGTTCAAGTCGTTGCACGACCTGACCAATGCGATCCCCCAACCATCGCGAGCGGAGACCACCGCGGCCGGCAATATCGAATTCGACGGCGAATGCGTGTGCCTGCATCGTTCCCGCACCCGCGTGCCGGTGCATCTGGCGGTGTCGCGCATCGGCGCCACGGCGCATGGCACGCAGCGCTACGTCGGCATCGCGTTCGACCTGAAGCAGCACGCCCAATACCAGGCGCGGCTATGGTATGTGACGCATCATGACCATGTGACGCGGTTGCCGAACCAGACACTGCTCTCCGAGCGCCTGGAACTGGCGATCAGCCGTTGCACCCGACATGGCGACGGATTCACGCTGCTCATCATCGAACTCGACCAACTGCGCAAGGTCGGCAATGCCCTCGGGCAGCCGGCCGCCGAACTGGCGCTGCAAATCGCCGCCGAGCGCCTGCGCGGCGTGATCGGTCCCGACGACACGATCGCCTGCGTGGGCGGCACGCAGTTCGTCCTGGTCGCGCAAGCCACCGGCGCACAAACCAGTGCGCTGGTCGAGCTGATCCGCGCGCGCCTGGCCGAGTGGCCGGAATTCACCCAGATGCCGGTCTCGCTGGCCGCCAGCATCGGCGGCGTGAGCTTTCCCGAGCATGGCGCGACCGCGGGCCTGCTGATGCGGCGCGCCAATGTCGCGCTGGCCGAGGCCAAGCGCGCCGGCAGCGGTAATTCGCGTTTTTTTTGCCCGGCGATGGAGGCGGAGTCGACGCGCCAGCTGGAACTCGAGACCCTGCTGCGCGGCGCCATCGACAACCGGCAACTGCATCTGGTGTATCAACCGCAAATCACGCTGGCCACCG
>JAGXBI010000313.1 GCA_018971155.1 Burkholderiales bacterium | reverse complement strand
AATGCCCATCGTGACCCACTTGCCGTTGGTGCCCAGCACCCAGTCATGCACATGGTCGATGGCCGCATTGGCTGCCGAAGCCGCCGACGAAAGGCCGCGCGCTTCGATGATGGCCGCGCCGCGCTTGCCCACGGTCGGGATGAACACGTCGCGGTTCCAGGCGTCGTCGTTGATCATGGCCTTCACGCTTTGGCCGCCGATCGTGGCAAAACGGTAGTCCGGGTACATGGTCGGGGAGTGGTTGCCCCAGACCGCGAGCTTTTCGATGTCGGCGACCGCCTTGCCGGTTTTGGCGGCGATTTGCGACAGGGCACGGTTGTGATCCAGGCGCAGCATCGCGGTGAAACTTTCCTTCGGCAGGTTGGGGGCCGATTTCATCGCGATATAGGCGTTGGTGTTGGCCGGATTGCCAACCACCAGGATCTTGACGCTGCGCTTGGCGACTTCGTTGAGGGCGCGGCCCTGCACCGTGAAGATTTCCGCGTTGGCCGTCAGCAGGTCCTTGCGCTCCATGCCCTTGCTGCGCGGGCGCGCGCCGACCAGCAGTGCCACGTCGATATCCTTGAAGGCGACTTTGGGGTCGTCGGTCACGACTACGCCTTGCAGCAACGGAAACGCACAGTCTTCCAGTTCCATGACCACACCCTTGACGGCGGCCTGTGCTTGCGGCAAGTCGAGCAATTGCAGGATGACGGGCTGGTCCTTGCCCAGCATGTCGCCATTGGCGATGCGGAACAGTAGGGAATAGCCGATTTGACCGGCGGCGCCGGTAACGGCAACGCGCATTGCGGGTTTTGCCATGAGAATTCTCCAGACGTAACGAAATACCTGCGAAGTCGTGTCATGCGCCAGCGGCGGCAAGCCTCGCGGCTCTTGGCTGACAGCCAGACTCCGTGAAAATCGGGTTGGAATGACGGGGTGGCGCACCCTTGAAAGTGCGCTTGCGACACGATACTCCGTATGCGACCGCGCTTCCAGCCCCTTTTGCCCGCGCCAGTGTAGGAGTGAGGCAAGGGAATGTCAACAATATCTTATGTCTTATATAAGACATAAGATTATTGCTGTTTTTGAATAGACGCGACCCCTCGTTTTGTGGTCAAATTCCGGCATGAACGCGAATGCCAGGGACACGAATCAAGGCGCCGCCAGCGATGCCGAGCAACGGCAGGAGCTGACGCGCGAGGGCTCTTCGCCGACCTTCAGTCCGTTATACCAGCAAATCAAGGCGCTGATCACGCAGAGCCTGCAATCCGGCGAATGGCGCCCGGGTGAAATCATTCCCAGCGAGATCGAGTTGGCGAGCCGCTTCAAGGTGAGCCAGGGGACTGTGCGCAAGGCCATCGACGATCTGGCCGCAGAGAATTTGCTGGTTCGGCGGCAGGGGCGGGGCACGTTTGTTGCCACGCATCATGAAGATGTCGTGCAGTTCCGCTTCCTGCGCCTGGTGCCCGACAGCGGCGAGCAGGAGCATCCGCCCAGCCGTCTGATCGAATGCCGCCGGTTGCGCGCGCCTGCCGAGATCGCGCGGCAACTCAATTTGCGAGCTGGCGACAGCGTGATCCTCATTCGCCGTGCGCTCGATTTTTCGGATGCGCCGACCGTGCTCGACGAAATATGGTTGCCCGGCGTGCTGTTTCGCGGCCTGACGGCTGAGCGTCTGAACGAATACAAGGGCCCGATGTACGGATTGTTCGAAACCGAATTCGGGACACGCATGATCCGTGCCGTTGAGAAAATTCGGGCAGTGGCTGCCGATGAGGCCACCGCTGCGCTACTGAAGGTGCCGGTCGGATTTCCCCTGTTGAATGTCGAAAGGGTTTCCTACACTTATGGAGACCGGCCGGTGGAAGTGCGTCGTGGATGGTATGTCACGACGCGGCACTATTATGAGAACGAATTGAGTTGAAGGCGATGGTCCCGACGCCGGCTTGTGGTGCCGGGCGGCGCTATGCCGGCATGGCTGTGCCGGGGTGCGTTGGTGCAATGCACTAAAAACAGCGCTAGAATCTTGGGCTGACGTAACTACATGGGGTCTAGTATGGCTGAAGTCGTAAAAAAAGAGAGGCCAGTTTATCGGAATATCGGTATTGGGCAGATTGTGTCTTATCGACTTCCGCCGGCTGGTATCGTGTCCATTCTGCATCGCATCAGCGGTGCATTGATGTTCCTCCTCTTACCGTTTGTCCTCTACCTGTTTGAGCAAAGTCTCACTTCAGAAATCAGTTTCCTGACCTTCAAGTCCGTTGTCTCCAACGGATTTGTCAAGCTTGTCCTCATTGTTCTCTCCTGGGGTTTCCTGCATCACTTGCTGGCCGGCGTGCGCCACTTGCGCATGGACACGAATCACAGCCTCGTGACCAAGGAACGCGGTCGCAGCTCGGCTTTGGTGGTGCTCGTGCTCTCGTTGCTGCTCACCGCGGCAATCGCCCTCAAACTGTTTGGAGCGTTCTGATGGCCAACAACAATATCGGTTCCAAGCGTTTGGTGGTGGGAGCGCATTACGGCCTGCGCGATTGGCTTGCGCAGCGCGTCACGGCATGCGTGATGGCCATCTACACGGTAATTCTTCTGGTGTGGTTTTTTACCGCGAAGGATTTTTCGTACGACGGGTGGGCTGGCATTTTCGCCAATCAGTGGATGAAACTGGCGACCTTCGTCACATTGCTTTCCTTGTTCTACCACGCCTGGGTCGGCGTGCGCGACATCTGGATGGATTACGTCAAGCCGGTCGGTGTGCGCCTGGTTCTGCAAGTGCTGACGATTGTCTGGTTGCTGGCGTGTGCCGGCTATGCCGCACAGATTCTCTGGAGAGTTTAAAAGCATGGTTGCAATAAAAAATTCCCTGCCGCGCCGCCGTTTTGACGTTGTCATCGTCGGTGCCGGCGGCTCCGGCATGCGCGCATCGCTGCAGTTGGCCAAGGCCGGCCTGTCGGTTGCTGTGTTGTCCAAGGTGTTCCCGACCCGCTCGCATACGGTAGCCGCGCAAGGCGGTATCGGCGCGTCGCTGGGTAACATGAGCGAAGATAACTGGCACTTCCATTTCTACGACACGATCAAAGGCTCCGATTGGCTGGGCGACCAGGACGCCATCGAGTTCATGTGCCGCGAAGCGCCGCACGCGGTCTACGAGCTGGAACATTTCGGCATGCCGTTCGACCGCAACCCCGACGGCACCATCTATCAGCGCCCGTTCGGCGGGCACACCGCGAACTACGGTGAAAAGCCGGTGCAGCGTGCTTGCGCGGCAGCCGACCGGACTGGCCACGCGTTGCTGCACACGCTGTACCAGCAAAACGTCCGCGCCAAGACCCATTTCTTCGTCGAATGGATGGCGCTCGACCTGATTCGCGACCAGCACGGCGATGTGCTGGGCGTCTCGGCGCTCGAACTCGAAACCGGCGAAGTGCATATTCTCGAAGCCAAGTGCACGTTGTTCGCGACCGGTGGCGCCGGGCGCGTCTACGCCGCTTCGACCAATGCCTATATCAATACCGGCGACGGCCTTGGGATGGCCGCGCGCGCGGGGGTGCCGCTCGAAGACATGGAGTTCTGGCAGTTCCACCCCACCGGCGTGGCTGGCGCCGGCGTGCTGATCACCGAGGGTGTGCGCGGCGAGGGCGGTATTTTGCGCAACTCCAACGGCGAGCGCTTCATGGAGCGCTATGCTCCGACCCTGAAAGATTTGGCCCCGCGTGACTTCGTGTCCCGCTCGATGGACCAGGAAATCAAGGAAGGCCGCGGCTGTGGCCCGAATGGCGACTACGTGCTGCTCGACCTGTCGCACATCGGTGCGGAGACGATTCTGAAGCGCCTGCCGTCGATTCGTGAAATTTCCCTGAAGTTCGCCAACGTCGATTGCATCAAGGAACCGATTCCGGTGGTGCCGACGATCCACTACCAGATGGGCGGCATTCCGACCAACTACCACGGACAGGTGGTCGGCACGGCAAATGGGACGAGTACGCCGATCAACGGTTTTTACGCCGTGGGCGAATGCTCGTGCGTGTCGGTGCACGGCGCCAATCGCCTGGGTACCAATTCGTTGCTCGATCTGGTGGTGTTTGGCCGCTCCGCCGGCGACCACATCATCGACTTCGTCAAGAGCGCGGGCGAGCACAAGCCGTTGCCGGCCGACGCCGCCGATCGCGCCCTGGAACGTCTGGCTAGCCTCGATGCTTCCTCCTCGGGCGAATACGCGCAGGATGTCGCGAACGATATCCGCAAGACCATGCAAACCCACGCCGGCGTGTTCCGTACGTCGGAGCTGTTGGCCGAAGGCGTGCAGCAGATCAAGGATGTCGCCGAGCGCGTGCAGCACATTCATCTGAAGGACAAGTCGAAGGTGTTC
>JAGXBI010000312.1 GCA_018971155.1 Burkholderiales bacterium | reverse complement strand
GAATCGTTCAGCTTGGCCAGCAGCGCCGGGATTTGCTCGCGCAATTGCGGCCCTTCCTTCTGTACGGCGGCGATGACCAGCAAGGCCAGCAACGTGAGCACGATCAGCAGCGCCAGGATCATAAAAAGGGCGGCCAGCCCGCGCGGCACGCGATGGCGATGGAGCCAGTCGCAGCCCGGATAGAGCATATAGGCAAAGATCGCGCCGAGCAGAAACGGCGTGAGAATCGGTCCCAGAAAGTAAAACAGGACCCCGAGCGCAAACGCCACACCGAACCATAGAATTGCCTGGCGCTGATAGGTCGTGAGTCCTGCGGATTGGTTCATCGTGCGGAATTCCTTTTCAACTCGCCAGAAACAAGGCCGGGGGAGCCGCCATCGGGTAAAATCGCCATTTTACAGAAGCGCGAAGCATCCTCATCATGACACACCCTAGCCAATCCTCCGGCCTTTCCTACCGCGACGCCGGCGTCGACATCGAGGCCGGCGACGCGTTGGTCGAAGCAATCAAGCCGTTCGCCAAAAAAACCTTGCGCGACGGCGTGCTGGGTGGCATCGGCGGCTTCGGCGCGTTATTCGAGGTGCCGAAAAAGTACCGCGAGCCCGTGCTGGTCTCAGGTACTGACGGCGTTGGCACCAAGCTCAAGCTGGCCTTTCACCTGAACAAACATGACACGGTCGGCCAGGATTTAGTTGCCATGAGCGTCAACGATATTCTGGTGCAGGGCGCCGAGCCGCTGTTTTTCCTCGATTATTTCGCCTGCGGCAAGCTCGACGTGCAAACCGCGGCCACCGTGGTCAAGGGCATTGCGCAAGGTTGTGAGCTGGCCGGCTGCGCGTTGATCGGCGGCGAAACCGCCGAAATGCCGAGCATGTATCCGGACGGCGAATATGACCTGGCCGGATTTGCCGTCGGCGCAGTCGAAAAGAGCAAGATCATCAACGGCAGCACGATTGCCCCGGGCGACGTGGTGCTGGGCCTGGCCTCCAGTGGCGCGCATTCGAACGGCTACTCGCTGGTGCGCAAGATCATCGAAGTCGCGCAACCCGATCTGAACGCCGATTTTCACGGGGCGCCGCTGCGCGACGTGCTGATGGCGCCGACCCGGATCTATGTCAAGCCGTTGCTCGCGTTGATGCAGACGTTGACGGTCAAGGGCATGGCCCACATTACCGGCGGCGGGCTGGTGGAAAATATCCCGCGCGTGCTGGGCGAGCATCTGTGCGCCGAATTGCAGCGCGATGCCTGGACGATGCCGCCGCTGTTCCAGTGGCTGCAGCAGCACGGCAAGGTCGCCGATGCCGAAATGCACCGGGTTTTCAATTGCGGCATTGGCATGGCCGTGATCGTGGCCGCCGAAGATGCGCAGCAGGCGCAAGCGCAACTGCAGGCCGCAGGTGAAACGGTCTACCGCCTGGGCGCGATTCGCGCTCGCGCGGACGGCGAGGCGCAGACGATCGTACGGTAGCGCTTGCTGGCATACTGCCGATGGCATCCGGGCGTCGAGCTTGCGGCTCGACGCCTTTTTTATCGGCCCGCGGTCTTGTACCGCCGCTTGTCCTGGTACATGGCCGAATCGGCCTGGGCGAGCAGGTGTTCGATTGACAACTGGCTATCCGGGGCGAGCTGGATCTGGCCGACGCTAAAGCGGATTGCGTACCCTTGCGGCTGTGCTTTGTCGCCAGACGCCAGGGTTTTGCGCAGGCGCTCGATCAACGCGGGAATTTCGATGCTCCGCGCATTGGTGAGCACGGCCGCGAATTCATCACCACCCAGGCGCCCGATGACGTCGCTCTCGCGCAGGGCGCTGCGCAACGCGGCGGCGAAGGTTTTCAACGCGCGATCGCCTTCGGCATGACCGAAGGTGTCGTTGATCGACTTGAAATCATTCAGATCGAAAAACAGCAACGAGGCGGGCATTGCCATGCGACGGCCGACATCCAGCGCGTGCTGGGCAAGTGCCTGGAATCCCCGTCGATTGGACAGGCCAGTCAACTCGTCCGTGGTCGCCATCTGCAGCGCGCGCAGCTCTTGCTCCGCCATGTGGGCCAGGTCGCGCAATAATTCGCGCTCCTCATCGTCCAGTTTGCGGGGTTTGACGTCGAGCAGGCAAAGCGTGCCGATTTTGCAGCCATTGGCCACCGCCAGCGGGCAGCCGGCGTAGAAGCGAATGCCGGGATCGCGCGTAACCAACGGATTGTCGTGGAATCGCTCGTCGCTGAGTGCGTCGGGAATCATCAAGATATCGTCGCCCAGGATCGCGTGGCCGCAAAACGAAATATCGCGGGGGGTCTCGCTTACTGAAAGCCCGTCGTTGGATTTGAACCACTGGCGATTGGTATCGACCAAGCTGACCAATGCGATAGGCACGCCAAAGAGCTTCTTTGCCAATCGCGTCAGGCGGTCGAAGCGTTCCTCCGCAGGAGTATCGAGAATTTGCAGCGAGTGCAGTGCTTCGATGCGAGTCGTTTCGTCGGCGGGGCGGGCTGGTTTGAGCATAGGGTCGTCCGTTGTGCTGATGGTTTTTATTCTAGTACAACGCCGCAACCGCCCCGGCGCCTAATCCCGCCAATGCGCCCGCGCGTGCGCCAGTACCTGCGCCGGGACGTCGGAGCCGACGCAATCGATCACGGTCCGCTCGGAAATGCTGCGCAGCCAGGTCAGTTGGCGCTTGCACAGTTGACGGGTGGCAAACACGCCCTTGTCGCGAAACGTGGCGTAGTCGGTCTCGCCGTCCAGGTACTCCCACGCTTGCCGGTAACCCACGCAACGCATCGACGGCAGGCCCGGATGCAGATCGCCGCGTTGTTTGAGGCCGGCGACTTCATCGACGAAGCCACTGGCCAGCATGGCGTCGAAGCGCGCCGCAATGCGCTCGTGCAGAACGCTGCGCACCGAAGGTTCGAGAGCGATCGGAATGAAACGGCGATGCGTTGATCCCGGAGCCGGACGATCCTGGGCCAACCACGCGGATAGCGGCTTGCCGCTCAGTTCGAAAACTTCAAGCGCACGCTGGATGCGTTGCGCGTCGTTGGGTGCCAGGCGCAGGGCAGTCGCGGCGTCAACTTCGGCAAGCCGCGCGTGCAGGGCCGGCCAGCCGAGTTGGGCAGCTTCCTCGTCGAGCCGCGCGCGAATCGACGCGTTGGCCGCCGGCAAGGAATTCAACCCCTCGGTCAGTGCCTTGTAGTAGAGCATCGTGCCGCCGACCAGCACTGGATGCCTGCCGCGCGCCACAATCTCGTCGATCAGGCGCAGGGCGTCGTCGCGGAATTGCGCGGCCGAGTAAGCATCGGCCGGATCGATGATGTCGATCAGGTGGTGCGGCACACGTGCGCGCTCTTCGACGGTCGGCTTGGCGGTGCCGATGTCCATGCCCCGATACACAAGCGCCGAGTCGACGCTGATGATCTCGATCGGCGCATGCTCGGCGAGCGTCAGGGCTGCCGCGGTCTTGCCGGAGGCGGTCGGACCCAGCAGGCACAGAATGGGGGAGCGAGCGAGATCGTTCATCGAGCGGCACGCGGCACGGTATTACCGGCCGCGCATGAAAAGCTTGTCGAGATCCGCCAGCGTGAGCTGGTACCAGGTTGGCCGGCCATGATTGCACTGATCGGCGCGCTCGGTGGCTTCCATTTGCCGCAGCAGTCCGTTCATTTCTTCAAGCGTCAGCCGGCGATTGGCGCGTACCGCACTGTGGCATGCCAGCGTGCCGAGCAGCTCGTGCTGGCGCTCGGTCAGCACGCGCGAGCCGCCATAGGTGCGCAGGTCGGCCAGCACCGCACGCGCCAGGGCTTGCGCGTCGGCGCCATCGAGCAGGGCAGGAATGGCTCGCACGGCCAGCGTCGTGGGCGACATGACGGCGAGATCGAATCCCAGTGCGGCGAGCGTTTCCCGATGCTCTTCCACGGTACCGATTTCAACCGGATCGGCGAAGAACGTGACCGGGATCAGGAGCGGCTGGACCGGGACCTCGCGCGCGCCGAGGGCCTGTTTGAATTGCTCGTACAAGATGCGTTCGTGAGCTGCGTGCATGTCGACCAGCACCAGTCCCTGGGCATTTTGAGCCAGGATGTAGATTCCGTGCAGTTGCCCGAGGGCAAAACCGAGCGGTTGCGCGTGCTGGTCGGCGGCATTCGCCAGCGCCGAATCGCCGCGCTCGGCGAGTGCGGCTGGCGGTATGTCGGCCGTCGGGCCGATGGGCGCCGCGCGTCCGAACAGGGCATCGTAGGCAGCGAGCGGCTGTGCTACCGGCAAGGCCCGCTGCTGCATGGGTTGCGGTACCCAAGGGCGTTGGCCGGACAACGGGTTGGCCGACTTGCCATAGGCCGGCTCCAACCCGCCCGCGGCGGCC
>JAGXBI010000311.1 GCA_018971155.1 Burkholderiales bacterium | reverse complement strand
CCTGTTGCGGCCCGCCGATGCGCAGATCACGCTGGCGCTGGCCGACAACGATCGCCAGGCACTGGCGCGGGCGCTCGCGCACGCGCGCGGCGGCGTGCCCGTGGGCAGTCGCATCGATGCGCTCAACCGACTGGGGCGTACCGACGAGGCCGAAACCGTCGCCTTTGGCGCCATGCAGGGCGCGCCGGATAACGACGAGTTGCAGGAGTCGCTGCGCGAGACCCTGCTGCGCGACCGGCCGGCGCTCGGCTTCGATGTGTTCGGTACCCGCGCCAGCCCGCTCAACAGCATCACCAGTTCGCTACTCGGCGGGGTGGCCCTGACCGGCCGGCTGGCCTTGATCATCGAGGCGATCCAGCGTAACCAGCATTCGTCGGATACCAGTCAGCTGGCCTGGGTGCCTGCGCAAGACCGCTCCATCGAAGCCACCTTGCGCGACCACACGGTCGAGCGCGACCTCTCGGCGAGCGTCGGGCACCGCAATGCCGTCAACTCGTTCTATACCTTCAGGATGCGCGGCGAATTCAACCGCACCGGCCCGCTCACCACGAACATCACCGCCGGGCTCAACCAGTTCACCGATATCTCGCCGCAGATGCAGGTAGCCTCGACCAAGGACATGCTGCGCCTTGGCGCGCAGTGGGATCCGCAATCGCATTGGTTCATGCAGGGCAGCGCCGAGGTGGACGGCTTTCATGCACAGGACCGCACTTACCTGGGGCGGGGCGTGATTCTCGCCGCCGAACTCGGGTACCGCGTGCGCCTTGGCTACCCGGACTGGAACGTGCGCCTGACCGGCGAGCGGGGCATCTATACCGCCAGCGGCAACGTGATCCCGTCGTTGGCGCGCCTGCTGCCGGCGGGGGAGACGCCCACGGCGGCCCAATTCATGCCGCAGAGCGTGACGCGCTATGGCGTGATGAGCGGATTCGGCATGGATTACGAGAATGCCTACCGGCATGCCTGGCTCCCATATCTCGACGTCGGCGTGGTGCACGACAGCATCGAGGGGTGGGGCCCGCAGGTCAACGTGGGGCTGGCGGGCTCGATTTTTGGCAACGATCATGCGCGCGTGTATTACTCGCATGAGGCAGTGACCGGCGGCGGAGCGTCGGTGACGCAACTCGGCGTGGCGTACCGTTTGTACTACTAGCGCGCCGAGACGGAAGAGGCGGGCATCGCGCGGCGAGTGGCCGCTGTTTCATCAAAACCGGAGAGGAAGAAAATGAAAGGCTTGAGAGCGGGAAATATATATCGGCTGATCGGCGCCATGCTGCTGGCCGTGCTGGCGGGCTGCTCGACGATCGACGCGGGACAGGCGCCCGGCCTGAGCAAGACCGATAACTGGGCGCTGCTGCCGGTGGCGAACTACACGGAAACGCCGGAAGCCGGCAAGCGCGCCGAGAGCATCGCGCAGAGCGTGCTGCAGCAGGACGGTTTCGCCAACCTGTGGCAATACCCGGGCGATAACGATACCGACGCTCTGCTCAATGGCCACCCCAACGCCGCGCGAGCCAAGGCGCTGGCCTGGGCGCGCAAGGCGGGCGCTCGTTACGCGCTGACCGGCTCGGTGCAGGAATGGCGCTACAAGGTCGGCGTGGATGGCGAACCGGTCGCAGGCCTGACCTTCGATGTGATCGACGTGAGCACCGGCAAGATCGTCTGGAGCGCCACCGGCAGCCGCAGCGGCTGGAGCCGCTCGAGCCTGGCCGGCGTGGCTCAAACGCTGATCCGCCAGTTGCTGGCCCCGCTCGCGCAACGCTGAGGTGTCCGCCGTGCAAACCGACAAGCAAACATCGCCGCCGCAAGCGCGCGCCTCAGATCCACTCGGGAACGTCGGCTACTACGGCCGTTTGCTTGCACCGGCGCTTACGCGTCCGGTTGCCGTCGTGGAAGTCATCTGCGTGATGGCGCTAGCGATCGGTTGCAGCTACTTGCTGCGACCGGCGGATCCGCTGATGGTGCATATCGGCTTTCCATGGCTGTGGCTGGTCGCCGCGGTCATGGCATTGCGCTATGGCGCGTTGCTCGGCGTGCTGGCGGGGATCTGCATCACCGCCGCCTGGTACGGATTTTACGGACACGCGGCCGGCGCCGAATTTCCGGCCATGTTCTTTGTCGGCGGCCTGGCGCTGGTGGTGATCTCGGGACATTTTTGCGACATCTGGGGCAATCGCGCCAATCGCATCAGCAGCATCAATACCTATCTGAGCGACCGGCTGGTAGCGATTACGAACAATCACTACCTGCTGCGCATCTCGCACGACCGGCTCGAGCACGACGTGCTGACCCGGCCCGTCACGATGCGCGATGCGATCATGCGCCTGCGGGATTTCTCGCCGGCCCAGGGCGGCGCCGCGCCCGATACCCCGTTGCCCAACGTCCAGGGCATGCTGGAATTCGCCGCGTTGACCTGCCAGATCGGCGATGCATCGATATTTCCAGTGACCAGGGAGCGTGTCGAACATGTGGCCGCCGCCTCGGTCGGAGAGCCCTTCGAAGTCGATTCCGACGATCCGCTATTGCGTGATTGTCTCGAAAAGAACGCGCTGTCGCATTTGCGCGAGCTCGACGAAACGGGGCGCAGCGCCTATCTGGTATGCGCTCCGCTGATCGCGGCGTCCGGCAAGCTGATCGGGGTGCTGGTAGTGCGGCGCATGGCCTTTTTGTCGCTCAACCAGGACAACCTGCAACTGCTGCTGGTACTGCTCGGTTACTACGCCGACAGTGTCGAACACCGCGCGATGGTCGATGCGATCACCCGGCGCGTGCCCGATTGTCCCTACGATTTTGCACTGGAGCTGGCGCGTCTGACGCATATGAAGCGGGCCAGCAACATCGATTCGGCGCTGGTGGCACTGGTGTTCGCGCGCGGCACCGACGGCGACTCGCTGTTCGATCAGGTGACTCGGACGCGGCGGGCGCTGGATGTGCTCTGGGCGGTGCGCGACGCCGAGCGTCAAATGGCGATCACGCTCATGCCGCTGACCGACGACAACGGCATCAACGGTTATCTGATGCGCACCGAAAACACGCTGAAAAGCCAGTTCTCGACCGATTTCGAAAAGTCGCGCGTCGCGGTGCACACGGTCGCGGTCAGCTCGAGCGATCCCGGCGACGTGTTGCAGGGTTTGCTACAACGGTGTGGCCATCATGGCTAAGACGCTCCGCGCATTGCTGTTTGGCTTGCTGGCGCTGGCCGCTCAGGGCAAGGCGGTGTATTCGCTGGGGCATCCGCCGGGCGGGATCGATCCGCTGGTGGTGTTCTTTGCCTGGCAAGCGTTGGCCGCGCTGGCAACCGCGCTGTTCGTGAGCGCTATTCTGCCGCCGCATTACCGGCGGGCCAGGGGCGGGGCGTTTCTGCATGTTTTTGTCATCTGCCTGTTTCTGCCGGTCGGTGGCCTGGTGCTGTTTCTCAGCCTGATTATCGCGGCGCTGCTGTTTCCCGCGCCGCCCGATGACGTCCCGATCGAGGCTGTCGAGGCGCCGCAGTTCGCCACCTATCTGGTGTCCCGCGTGACCCATGGCACGGGCGCCCGGTTGCGCGCCCGCCTGGAGAATCTGCGCGCGCCCGCCGGCGACCGCGTCGCCGCGCTGGTGGCCATGCAATCGCTGCCGTCGCGCATCAGCAGCGGGCTGCTGCACGACCTGCTTTCCGACCCCATCGAGGAAATTCGCCTGCTGGCCTACGGCATTGTCGACGGCACCGAAAAAGAGATCATGCAAAAGATCTTCGTGGCCAGGGCGCAGCTCGAGCGGGCCACCGGCGGGAGCGAGCGGGGCCAGGCCTGTTCGCGCCTGGCCGAACTGTATTGGGAGTTGATTTATCAGCATCTGGTGCAGGGCGAGGTGTTCCGCTATACCCTCGAGCAGGTCGAGTCGTTTGCACAGCAGGCCCTGGCGCAAGGACAGGAGGCCGCGGTGATGTGCTACCTGCTCGGGCGCTGCGCGTTGCTGCGCCACACTCCCGAGCGCGCGGAAGAATTCTTCCGGCGCGCCCAGGCGTTGCGTTTCCCGGCCGACCGGCTGGCGCCCTGGCTGGCCGAGGTGGCGTTTCTCAAGGGTGACTACGAGCGCATTCCGCCATTGCTCGATACCCTCAACAAGGCGACGGCCGCGCCCTTTCTGCAACCCATCGTGCGCTATTGGTCTCAATGAACTCAGATCTCCACCGCCGCGCGGCTTCGGCCGATATCGCCCTGCTGCTCGAGGGCACGTTCCCGTATGTGCGCGGGGGCGTCTCGGCGTGGGTCAACCAGATGATCCGCGCCTTTCCGGAATTCACTTTCGCGATCGCCGTCATCGGCAGCCGGAAAGATGATTACGGCGGCGCGCACTATGCGTTGCCCGACAAC
>JAGXBI010000310.1 GCA_018971155.1 Burkholderiales bacterium | reverse complement strand
ATCGGCGCGCGCGAGCACCTGGAGGTCGCGTCGATCGAGCTCGGCGCGTCGCGCGAGGTCAGCGATATCGGCGAAGGGTCGGACTGCACGGGCCAACTCGATACGGGTGGCGGCCTCTTCGCGCATACCGCGCAACAGCGAAAAGCCGAGGCGCACAGCCCCTGTGGTCGACGCCCCCTCGATCACCGAGTCCCATGTGCTCGCGTTCACGTCGATCGGTAGGACCCGGACACCGCGGCGCTGAGCATCCTGCAGCAGCTGGGCGGGCGTATAGAATCCCATCGGCTGGCTGTTGAGTAACGCCGTGAGAAACACCGCCGGCTCGTGCCGGCGCAACCAGGCGCTGGCATAAACCAGCAGGGCGAAGCTGGCAGCGTGGCTCTCCGGAAAACCATACTCACCAAACCCTTGGATTTGCGAAAAAATTGACTCGGCGAAGTCCCGATCGTAGCCGCGCACCAGCATGCCGCTGACGAGCCGCTCGTGGTAGGCCTGCAGTCCGCCTTTGCGCTTCCAGGCCGCCATCGCGCGGCGCAGCTGATCGGCCTCGCCGGCGGAGAAACCCGCCGCGAGCATCGCCACTTGCATCACCTGCTCCTGAAAGATCGGCACGCCAAGCGTGCGGGCCAGCGCCGTTTTCATAGCGTCGCTGGGGAAACTCACCGGCTCGAGCCCCTGCCGGCGCCGCAGGTAAGGGTGCACCATGCCGCCCTGGACTGGGCCTGGACGTACGATCGCGACTTCGATGACCAGATCGTAGAAGCATCGTGGCTGCAGCCGGGGGAGCATCGACATCTGCGCGCGCGACTCGACTTGGAAGACGCCCATGCTGTCGCCACGACAAAGCATTTCGTAGGTGGCCGGATCCTCGGGCGGGATGTCCTGCAGTTCGAAAGGCTCGCCGCGCTTTTCCGAGATGAGCTCAAGCGCGCGCCGAACCATCGACAGCATGCCAAGCGCCAGGATGTCGACCTTCAGGATCCCCAGCGCATCGATATCGTCCTTGTCCCATTGGATGACCGTGCGATTTTCCATCGCCGCGTTTTCGATCGGCACCAGCCGTGAGAGTTTGGTGCGGGAGATAACAAAGCCGCCAGAGTGTTGAGAGAGGTGCCGCGGATAGCCCAGCAGCTGCGCGGCAAACGCAGCCCACTGCTGATTCAAGGGTGCTGTCGGGTCGAGCCCTGCCTCACCAAAGCGGGCGAGCAGATCCTCGCGCGAGTCGAACCAGTGATGGCTTTTGGCGACCCGATCCACAATCGCAGGATCCACCCCCAGCGCCTTGCCGGCTTCTCGCAGCGCGCTACGCGGCCGGTATGTGGTCACAGCACCGGTCAACGCCGCGCGCTCGCGCCCGTATTTCGTGTAGATGTATTGCATCACCTCCTCGCGGCGCTGGTGTTCGAAATCTACGTCTACATCGGGCGGCTCGTTTCGCTCGCGGCTGATGAAGCGCTCGAAAAGCATGCTCGATCGGGCCGGGTCCACCTCCGTGATACCCAGGCAATAGCACACAGCGGAATTGGCGGCGGAGCCCCGGCCTTGGCACAGAATTCCCTGTTGCCGGGCAAATCTGACGATGTCGTAGACCGTCAGGAAGTACCCCTCATATTTCAACTCGGCAATGAGCGCCAGCTCATGCTCGAGCTGTGCCTGCACGTCCACGGGGATGCCAGCCGGAAACCGTCGGTGCGCTCCGACGAATGTCTCCTGGCGCAAATAGTCTGTTGGTGTCAAATCGGCTGGCGCCGTGTCATCCGGGTATTCGTAGCGCAGGTCGTCCAGCGCGAAGTGACAGCGCTGCGCCACGCGCACGGTTTCGGCCAGGGCCTCGGCCGGATACAGATTCGCCAATCGCAGTCTGGAGCGAAGATGTCGCTCTGCATTCGGCGCCAACTCATAGCCGCACTCGGCAATCGGGCGTCCGAGCCGGATAGCTGTGAGCATGTCTTGCAGCGGCTTGCGTGAGCGCACGTGCATGACGGGCCAGCTGGTGGCGACCACGCGAACACCAAAGCGATCGGCAACGCGCTCCACGCCGGCCCGGTGTATGTCGTCCATCGCGCGAGCGTGCAGCGTCAGGGCGACCCGGGCGCGATCGCCGAACACCCGGGAGAACCACTTGAGCTGTGCATTCAGCCGTGACTCATCGGCAGGGAAATCCGGCGTCAGGATCGCAAAGCAGTCCGGCAGCCCACGCAGGTGAGTGAACGGGGGCTCTGGATGCTCGAGGTCAAGCGGAGCGAGGCGGTAGCTGCCCTTCTTGCTGCGCATTCGCGCCAAGGAGACCAATTCGCACAAATTGCCATAGCCGTTGCGATTGATGGCGAGCGCGGTGAACGCCAACGCCGGCGCGCCATCAGCGCGTGTGAGCTGAAAATGCGCGCCAATGATGAGGGGCAGGCCTGCCGCCTTGGCCTCGACGTGGGCGCGCACCACACCTGCCAGTGAGCATTCGTCGGTGATTGCGATGGCACTGTAGCCAAGCCGCGCCGCCCGCGCGACCAATTCTTCAGCGGTCGATGCGCCGTGAAGAAAGGAAAAGTTGCTTGCGCACTGCAGCTCCGCATACTCGGGCAGCGCTCCGTAAGTCGCATCCACGGTCGCTCACCCGAAAAGTCCGTGCAGGAACCAGCGCGGCTCGCGCTCTTCGCGCGCCGAGACGCGCTCCTGGAACACCCAGTAGTGGACGCCGGTATCGTCCTGCGCGACGTAATAATCCCGAGTGACCACATGGCCATCGTGCCAGCCCCCTTCTATACGTTCGCCCGGTGAGACCATCCGCAGGGGTGTGCCGTAGACGGGGCGATGGCCCCGCATGATCAACTGCACCGGCTCATCGAGCAACCACACCGGACGGGGAAGATTCAAGGGGAAGTCAGGGATTTTACGAGGCGCGTCATGCAGCGGAAGCCACCGTGCGGCAATCTCTGGTCGATGATCGGCCACGGGAGCGGGGACGATGACATTTTCCGCACCGAGCCGAGCACTTAATAACTCGATCAGCCGGGCGTGATCCTGGGGCGTGCCGCCCGGTTCCGGGAAAAGCGATTCGCTGGGCGCAGCGGCGCGTTGTACGCGATCCGCATGCAGGCGCAGGGTGATGGCCGGCGCCACGAGGGTGGTGTTGGCCAGGCGCTCCTTGGCAAGACGCACCAAGTGCTCCTCGAAGCGCGTTGGAGATCCCAAAGCGATATCGATCTGCGTCGGCGCAATGGCCTCCCGGCCTCGCTCGTGCTCGAGCGTGAGCGTGAAGCCCGCCACATCGAGCTGCTGAGTCGCCAACCAGCCGGTCATCTGCAAGATGAGTCGGCGCGCGGCAAACATCAGCGCGTCGGCACGTTCAACGCGATCAGGCAATTCGATCCGGCTGTCGAAAGTCGGCGGCGTGGTGAGCCACTCGTATGCCACCGGCGCTGCTCCGGTCACCTGGTCGAGCCAGTCCAACAGCGCCGGACCGCATCGCTTCTTGAGGCCAGCCCGCGGCAATCGCTGCAGGTCAGCCAGCGTAAAGCAACCGAGCTCCTCGAACCACTGAGAAAACTCACGTGCCGGCGGCGCCGCGGCAATCGGCGTGCGAGCCAGGGCCCGCTGCAAAGTTGAAGATTTCATGGCGACGCCGCCGCGCAGGCCTCTGGCCAGCACCCAGGCGGCCGCGCCGGTTGCCGCCAGCGACACCGCACCAGTGATTCCAAAAGATGCGACCAGGGCTCGCACCCGGGCACGCAGCGCCCGCACGCCGCCGAAGAGCCGTAGACTTGCACCCACCTCCATCAGGACCACGCTTTCCGCTTCGATAACAACCGCCGGCGTGAACTGGAGAAGCGCGTAGGCCAACCCTCGCACCAGCACTTCCTCCCGGTGGGGGTCGCGGACGTGGATATGCACATTGGGGGCAAGTGCCAGCACGCCAGCGCGGCGCATGCCGAGGGTGAGGCCGAGCGCCCGCGCAGCTGCGTCGAGCGCGACAACGCGCTCGCGCTCGACCACGACGAGTCCGCCGGCGTCACTCGCTGACGCTGGCCACTGCGACTGGCAGGCTTCGAGAATGAGGTGCGACGGGTGCACGCCGATCCAAACTGCCATGACGACGGCTCATTAAATTCGGGGAGGGAAGGGGCACGTTCAGTGGCGTGTCGTTGTGCGGCCCCCGGCGCTTGATAATCGACACCGTAATCCCAGCCGGCGCCGGCGTGAGCAACAGCCGCAAGGGCGAGGGCGAGGCTTCTCGCGCCGCACTCGTTGACCGAAAGAGGAAAAACAGGGCTTGACCAGCGCCCGCCGCCAAGTGCAATCGGCGCAGCGCGTCGGCGCGCACCCCGGCCTGCCACAGCAGCACCGCCCCGCAGGTGCCGGCTCGCAGTGCCTG
>JAGXBI010000309.1 GCA_018971155.1 Burkholderiales bacterium | reverse complement strand
ACTTCAAACAGCGCGCCCGCGTCGCACTCGACGACCCGAAGCTGCGCGCCAGCTTTCGCGGCGCCATGGACTTCCTGCAAGGCAAGCGAGCCAGCCAGTTTCCCGACGGCGAGGAACTCGAACGGCTGCGCGATCTGGGCGAGGCGGTTCGCCAGCACGCGCTGGCGCGGCTGCCCGAACTGCTCGAGCAACTCGAAGCCAAGCTCACCGCCGCGGGCGTGCACGTGCATTGGGCCGCGACGGCCGACGAAGCCAACGAAATCGTGCTGGGTATCGCGCGGGCGGCGAGCGCGCAACGCGTAATCAAAGGCAAGTCGATGGCCAGCGAGGAAATCGAACTCAATCATTACCTCGCCGAACACAATATCGATTGCATCGAGTCCGACATGGGCGAATATATCGTCCAGTTGGCCGGCGAGAAGCCCTCGCATATCGTGATGCCGGCGATCCACAAGACGCGTGGTGACATCGCTCAACTGTTCGAGCAGCGCATTCCCGATACGCGCTACACGGAGGACGTCGACGAGCTGATCCAGACCGGCCGGCGCGCGCTGCGCAGCGCGTTCGTCGAGGCGGACATCGGCCTGTCGGGCGTGAATTTCGCGGCAGCCGATACCGGCACGCTGTGGCTGGTCGAGAACGAAGGCAACGGACGCCTTTCGACCACGGTGCCCGACACTCACATCGCCATCATGGGCATCGAGAAAGTGGTCGCGAAGCTCGAACACATCGTACCGCTATCGAGCCTGCTGACACGCTCGGCCACCGGGCAAGCCATCACCACCTACTTCAATCTGATCAGCGGCCCGCGGCGCGCCGGGGAGCGCGATGGCCCGCGCCACGTGCACCTCGTGCTGCTCGACAACGGCCGCACGCAGGCCTACGCCGACGAACAGTTGCGCGCGACCCTGCAGTGCATTCGCTGCGGCGCATGCATGAACCACTGCCCGGTCTACACGCGCATCGGCGGCCACGCCTACGGCACGACCTATCCGGGGCCGATCGGCAAGATCATCTCGCCGCACCTGCTCGGACTCGACGCGACCGCCGACCTGCCGACCGCCTCGACGCTATGCGGCGCCTGCGGCGAAGTCTGCCCGGTGCGCATTCCGATCCCGCAATTGCTGATCCGGCTGCGCACCGAAGCCAATCGCAGCCCCGATGAACGCGTCGCGCATCCGCTGCGCGGTCAGGGCGCGAGCTACCGGGTCACGGAAGATCTGGTATGGCGCTTCTGGAGCGGTGCGTTCGCCCATCCGCGCGCCTACCGCGCATTCCGCTGGCTGGCCACGCGCATGCGCGCGCTCACGCCCGCGCGGCAAATGGGTTGGACCGCCAATCGCACACCGCTCAAGCCGGCCGAGCGCAGCCTGGCGGATCTGTTGCGCGAGCGCGGGCAGGAGGAATAGGTTGCGCCTGGTGGGCAGTGCTGGAAAAAAGCGTGCTGAGACGGCGTCGGTGACGCCGGTACATGTTCATCCTCGTGCCGGCCCGCTGCCAAAGCGGACCCAAAGCGCCAAGCCGTGGCCTTTGGTGCGGCGAGAAGATCAAACCAGCAGAATGTCCGTCGAACACGACTCGGCGAGTCTTGACGGAAGTGGGCGCGAACCCCTGAAAAGCTACTTGGCGGAGAGAGGGGGATTCGAACCCCCGATAGGCTATTAACCTATACACGCTTTCCAGGCGTGCGACTTAAACCGCTCATCCATCTCTCCTGAAGGGAGCGCATTATACCAAACTCATTGGCGGCCGGTAGATTTTATGCGGGCACCGTCATGGCTCGCGCAGGTAGTTCACCAGTTGACGGGTGCGTTGATCCGGGCGCGGGCTCAGCAGGCTCACCAGAATCGCCGCGGCGAAGCCCGCCGGTATGCCGAAGGTGCCCGCGCTGATCGGGTCGACGCCGAACCAGCGGACGCCGGTGAAGCCGGTCAGACGCGTGAAAAATGGGTACGTCGCAACGATGTAGTACACGCAGACCCCGAGACCGGCGAGCATGCCGGCGATGGCGCCGGCGCGCGTGACGCGGCGCCAGAAGACACCGAGCACCAGCACGGGAAAGAGGCTGGAAGCGGCCAGCGAAAAAGCGGCGCCGACGAGAAACAGGATGTTGCCGAGTTGCAGCGAGGTCACATAGGCGGCGAACAGCGCCACGCACAGCACGAGCAGCTTTGAGGCGGTCACGCGCTTTTGCGCGCTCGCCTGGCGATCGAGCATGTGAAAGTAGACGTCGTGCGAGAGCGCGTTGGCGATGGTCAGCAGCAGCCCGTCGGCGGTAGAGAGCACGGCTGCCAGCGCGCCCGCGGCAATCAGGCCGGAGATCACGTACGGCAAGCCGGCGATCTCGGGCGCGGCCAGCACGAGCATGTCGGGGTGCATCCAGATTTCGCCCCACTGGACTACGCCGTCGCGATAGACGTCGCTGATCTCGAGCTGCGCCGGCATGACTTTCTGCCATTGCGACACCCATGCCGGCAAGTTGTCGTAACGCTGCCCGACGAGGTGCGTGAGCACGTCGTACTTGAGCAGGACTGCCAGGACCGGCGCGCTGATATAGAGCAGGACGACGAAGAACAGGGTCCAGCCGACCGAGCTGCGCGCCGCGGCAACGCCGGTGGTCGTGTTGTAGCGCGTGAGAATGTGCGGCAGGCTGGCCGTGCCGACCATCAGGCACAGCATCAACAGCAGGAAATTCAGGCGCTTGGCCGCGCGCGCGGCCGCGTCCGTCGCGGCGAACGGCACGGTCATCGATTGCGGCACCTGCGAGCGCGCCTGATAGTCGTTGCGCCTGGCCGTCCAGAGGTCGCGCGCCTCGTGCACGCTGCGCGGGTAGGCCTGCAGTTTGTCCTCGACCGCCTTGACCTCGCGCAGCGCGGCGTTGCGCTGCCGCAATGCGCGCAACTGCTGGCGCAGTTCGGTCTTGCCTTGCGCGTAGCTGTGCGGCAAGCCATCGAGCCGCTGCTGCATCTGCATGGCCAGTTGCCGGTAATGATCGCGCACGGCCTGCTCCGGGGCCTGCGCATCGAGCGTATGCTCGATTTGCTCGACGCGCGCGAGCACTTTGCCGTAGCTCAGTTGCGGCAGCCAGCCGGTGCCGGTCTGGTGGCCGACGAGCGCGGTGGTCACCAGAAAGGCGACGATCATGATGATGTACTGTGCCACCTGCGTCCACGTCACCGCTCGCATGCCGCCGAGAAAGGAGCACACCAGAATGCCGGCCAGCCCGAAGAAGATGCCGATCGAGAAATCGACGCCGATGAAACGGGCGGCAATCAGTCCGACCCCCTGTATTTGCGCCACCAGGTAGACGAACGAGCACAGGATGGTGGAAAAAACGCCGACGCCGCGCACGATATTGCTGTCGTAGCGCGTGCCGAGAAAGTCCGGCAACGTATAGCGGCCGAGCTTGCGCAAATAGGGCGCCAGCAGGAATGCGACCAGGCAGTAGCCGCCGGTCCACCCCATCACGTAGGCCAGGCCGTCGAAACCCGAGACATAGAGCGAGCCGGCCAGTCCCATGAAGGATGCCGCGCTCATCCAGTCGGCCGCACACGCCATGCCGTTGAAGACCGGCGGCACGCGCCGGCCTGCGACGTAGTATTCGACCGGATCGGAGGTGCGCGCGACCAGGCCGATGATCGCGTAAATGGCGATCGTGACGAACATGAACACGTAGCCGACCCACACGCCCGCGCCGTAGGTCTGCTCGAGCAGTCCCACCATGACGACAAAGGCGACGAAGCCCGCCGTGTAATAGAGGTAGTAGCGCGTCAGGCGGCGCATCAGGCTCATCGCGCCTCGCGCCCGTCGGTGATTGTCGCGCCGCTGAGCGCGCAGGCCTCGAGCGCGGCCAGGTCGCGCTTGAAGTGTGCATCGTTGCGGCGCTGCCCGATTGCATAACAGCAGATCAGCAGCAGGTAGAGCAGCATTGCGCCCTGCGCGCCCATGTAGAAGGGCAGCGGCCAGCCGAAGCAACGCAGGCTGGACAATTCGGGTGCCCAGTACACCGGCACGAAAGTCGCCGCGAATCCAACGAACATCAGCACCGCGATCTGCACGAGATTGCGACGCCAATAGGCCGCCGCCAGCCGAGCCCGACGCTCGGCCAGGGCAACCGGATCAGCGGGTGTGGCGCTCGAGTTCATGCTTCATGGCAATAAAAATCGGCCCCGCAAGCGGGGCCGTGATGTGAGAATGCTCAGGCGTCGCGCCAGCTCATTGCGACTGCTTGAGCTGCTCGAGGATGGCCGGGTTCTCCAGGGTGGAAGTGTCCTGGGTGATCTCCTCGCCCTTGGCGATCACGCGCAGCAGGCGCCGCATGATCTTGCCCGAGCGGGTCTTCGGCAGGTTCTCGCCGAAGCGGATGTCGCG
>JAGXBI010000308.1 GCA_018971155.1 Burkholderiales bacterium | reverse complement strand
CGGTCGCCGACTGCGCAGACCATGTTCGATACGAACGTATTCCGGGTGACACATGAGCTTGCAGACGTGGTGGTTGTACGTTGTGACGGTTTTCCTCATCTCCGCTACGCCGGGGCCCAACATGCTGCTGGTGATGACGCACGGGGCACGGCATGGCCTGCGGCCGTCGGTCGCCACGATGGCCGGTTGCATGAGTGCGCTGTTGCTGATGATGTCGATCTCCGCGGCCGGACTCGGTGCAGTTCTCAAAACCTGGCCGGTGGTGTTCGATACGCTGCGCTACGTTGGCGCCGCCTACCTGGTCTATCTCGGCTTCAAGAGTTGGCGTGCGCCGGTGAGCAAACCGGTCGACGAAGCGACTGAAACGCCGGTCAAGGCAACGCGCCGTTCGCTGTTCAAGAGCGGGTTCCTGGTGGCCAGCAGCAACCCCAAGGCAATTCTCTTCGCCGCGGCATTCTTGCCGCAGTTCATTGATCCTGCCGCGCCCAAGCTGCCGCAATTCGCGATTTTGCTGGCAACCTTCGCGGTGATCGAAGTCAGCTGGTACGCGGTCTACGCGACGAGCGGCTTGCGCGTTGCGCCATATCTTAAGCAGACGCGCGTGCTGAAGGCTTTCAATCGGCTCAGTGGCGGCGTTTTCATGGGATTCGGCGCCTTGATGGCGGCGGTCCACCGCTAGGCAGCCGTTAAGCCGGCCCGGCTACGCCGCACGGTCTTCTCTCCTGACCGGACGGGAGGTGACGACGGGGCTGGCCCGTTCTGCGGGCTGCTTATTGATCCTGCCGGGCCCAACTGGCGTTGGCAAACGCGTCGCTCAGAAAGTCGACCAGTACTCGGGCCTTGGCAGTCAGATGCTTGCGAGTCGGGTAGACCGCGTAGATGCCGATACCGGCGGCGCTATAGTCCGGAAACAAGCGGACCAATTGCCCCTCACGCAGGCTTTGCGCCACCAGAAACGCAGGTTGTAGGACGATGCCCGCACCGGCGCGCGCCACCGTCAGGCATGTATCGCCGTTATTCGCATAGAAGCATGGCCGGGTCTTGACCGAAACCGAGCCGTCCGGCCCCTTGAAACGCCACTCGTCCTTGTGCGACGCGTAGCTGTAACTGATCGTTTGATGCGAGACCAGCTCGGCCGGATGCGCGGGTGTGCCGTGCGCGGCCAGGTAAGCGGGCGAGGCGCAGGCGATGACCTCCGTGTGAGCCAGCTTGCGGTGAACCAGCGACGAGTCGGGCAGACGGGCGATGCGGATGCCCAGGTCGTATCCTTCCTCGACGATATTCACCAGTCGGTCCGACAGTTCGATATCGAGCGTAATGTCCGGATACTCGCGCATGAAGAGCGGCCATAGCGGCGCCAGATGCCGCACGCCGAATGCCAGCGGCGCGTTGATGCGCAGCAGTCCGGCCGGCTTGATGGTGTGCGCGCCGGCCAGCGTGTCGGCTTGATCGAGTTCCGCCAGAATCTGCCGACAGCGTTCGAAATACTCCTGCCCCGATTCAGTCAGCGACAGCTTGCGGGTCGTCCGCTGCAACAGCCGCGTGCCGAGTCGCGCCTCGAGATCGGCCACATGGCGCGAGACGGCCGTCTTGGAGGCGTCGATGATTTCTGCTGCCTTGATAAAACTGCCGGCCTCGACAACCGCAATGAAGCATTCGATCTCGCGTAATTTGTTCATCGGCGCTCGCGCGGTTCAGGCGACGAGCGCCTCGATATCGCGCAGTGCGGCGGCTGCGGACCCGAACGCGAAGGCATCCATGCGCAGAACATCGTAGGTGGTGCCGGTATCGAAATGCGCCTGCTGTGTCCAGTCGTCGCTCGCACCCATGGCGATGAACAGCGGCAGCAGGTGATCGTCGTCGGGATGCGCGCGCACCGCGTGGGGCGCGTGGGCGCGGTAGTCGAGCAGCGCGGACAGATCGCCCGCCGCCATACGCTCGGCGAACCATTGCGCGAATTCGTCGACATAGCGCGCGCCGGGCATCCGGTCCTGCTGCAAGCGCAATTCGCGCAGATTATGGGTGAACGAGCCGGAGCCGATGACCAGCACGCCGTCGCGTGCCAGCGGCGACAGGGCTTGCCCGATCCGGTAGTGGTAATCGGGCGCTTGATGCGGCTGCAAGGAGAGTTGGGTTACGGGGACATCCGCCTCCGGGAACAGATAGCGCAGCGGCACCCAGGCACCGTGATCGAGCCCGCGCTGCGAATCGATGGTCGCCGCAATGCCGGCCTCCCGCAGCGCGTCGACAGTACGGTGCGCCAACGCTGGCGAGCCCTGGGCTGGATAGTCGAGCCGATAGAGTTCACGCGGGAAGCCGCTGAAATCGTGCATGACTGTCGGTGTGATCAGACTGCCGACACTCGGCTGCTGCGTCGCCCAGTGGGGCGAGATCAGCAGAATGGCCTCGGGTCGCGGCAAGCGCTGGCCGAGCAGGCTCAGCAGCGCGCCGGTGCGGCCCGGCTCGATCGCCAGGGTCGGCGCGCCATGTGAGACGAATAGTGTCGGCAGGGGTGACATACGCAACTCTCCTGAGTACATCGAATAGATCGAGAACGAGCCGGCGTGAGCCCGCCCAGGGTCAGCGCTTCTTGATCGCGTAAGCGCCGTCGCCCAGCAGGAACAGCACGATCAGCGCGACCATCCAGAATGCCGGATACTCCCAACCGCCGCCTTTATTCGTGAAAAGCCAGCCGTTGGCGCCATGTACCATGATAATCGCGCCGAGCAAGTCTGCCGCCAGCGGAATCGCGAAGTACGAGGCGTAGTAGCCGAAGATCAATGCAATGCCGCCCACGACTTCCAGCACTATCACAGGATAGGCCATGGCGCCCAGCAAACCAATCGAATGAAAAAAGCCCACGGTCCCGGGCAGGGTAAAGACGAAAATTTTCAGCCCGGCATGTGCCAGAAACATAATGCCCAGACTCACGCGTAGCAGCAGCGCGGCGTAGGGCGCGGTTTTTTGTTGAATCACGGTTTCTCCTGACAAAATGAAAGATTGGTAGACACGCGGGGCGGCTACGCCGCTTTGAAGTCCCGGGTTTTCCTGCGATCATTCTAGGTGAGTCCGGAGAGTGAATAAATCGGGCTAAATGAAATTAATTATCCCGTAATTCGGGTCAATAGAGCGATTCGAGCAACACCGGCGGGTCGCGGATAAAGGCATCCGGGCGGAGGACGAATGGAGCAGATCGATTGCGTGGTGATCGGTGCTGGCGTGGTGGGATTGGCGACGGCGCGCGCGCTGGCGGCGCAAGGGCGCGAGGTGGTCGTGCTGGAGGCCGAAACCGGGATCGGCATGGGCAGCAGCTCGCGCAACAGCGAGGTCATTCACGCGGGGATCTACTATCCGCAGGGTTCTCTCAAGGCGCGCCTGTGCGTCGCGGGAAAAGCGATGCTGTATGCCTTCTGCGAGGAGCGCGGCATTGCCCACCGGCGTTGCGGCAAACTGATCGTCGCGACACGGCAAGCGCAGTGCGCGGCGCTGCAGGAGATTCGGCAGCACGCCGAGGCCAACGGCGTGGACGACCTGCGCATGCTCACGAGCGCCGAGGCCCGACGCCTCGAACCGGACTTGTCGTGCGAAGCCGCGCTGCTCTCGCCCAGCACCGGCATTATCGATAGCCATGCTTACCTTTTGGCGTTGCAGGGTGATGCCGAGGCGTGCGGCGCTCTGTTTGCGTTTGGCTCCCCGGTGCTTGGCGTCGAGCTCACCGCCGATGGCCCGGTGCTGGAGGTCGGGGGCGCACAACCGAGCACCTGGCTGGCCCGCACGGTGATCAATTGCGCGGGCCTGGCGGCGCCGGCCCTGGCCGCTGCGATTCGTGGTTTGCCGGCATCCCATGTGCCGCGCGCTTACTACGCCAAGGGCAACTATTTTGGCCTGAGCGGGCGTGCCCCTTTTTCCCGCCTGATTTACCCGGTCCCGGAGCCCGGCGGGCTGGGCGTGCATCTGACGCTCGATCTGGGCGGCCGGGCCCGCTTCGGTCCCGACGTCGAGTGGGTGGCGGCCATCGACTATCGCGTCGATCCCGCCCGCGCGGAGCGTTTTTACGACGCAATTCGGGCGTATTGGCCGGCCCTGGAAGCGGGCATGCTGCATGCGGACTACGCAGGGATCCGACCGAAGATCGCCGGGCCAGGAGAGCCGGCTGCGGATTTTCGCATCGAAGGGCCACAGGCTCATGGCGTGAGAGGCCTCGTCAACCTGTTCGGCATCGAGTCGCCCGGACTGACCGCCGCGCTGGCCATTGCCGATCATGTGGCGGCGCTCACGCAAGAGCGCGCATGACGTCGCCATTGCTGGCAAGGGCGGCCGTGGCGTGAGAGTGCATGAGAAGGCCTCGCGCCCGGGCGCGGCACTTGCGCCGTGGCGAGAAAATTGGCAGGG
>JAGXBI010000307.1 GCA_018971155.1 Burkholderiales bacterium | reverse complement strand
GGAGCGCGGCCTGACCTTTGTGCACCCATTCGACGACCCGGATGTGATCGCCGGCCAGGGCACCATCGCGATGGAAATTCTGCGCCAGCATCCCGGGCCGCTGCACGCGATTTTCGTGCCGATCGGCGGCGGCGGCCTGATCGCCGGCGTGGCGGCCTACGTCAAGGCGCTGCGCCCGGAAGTGCGCGTCATCGGCGTGCAGACCCAGGACTCCGACGCCATGGCGCGCTCGATGCACAGCGGCCAGCGCGTGCAGCTGCACGATGTCGGCCTGTTCGCCGACGGCACCGCCGTCAAGTACGTCGGCGCCGAAACGTACCGGCTGTGCAAGCAGCACGTCGACGAGGTGATCCTGGTCGATACCGACGCGCTGTGCGCGGCCATCAAGGACGTCTTTCAGGACACCCGCAGCGTGCTGGAGCCTTCCGGCGCGCTGTCGGTGGCCGGCGCCAAGCGCTACGCCGAACGCGAAAAGCTCAAGGGCGAGACGCTGGTGGCGATCACCTCCGGCGCCAACATGAATTTCGACCGGCTGCGTTTCGTCGCCGAGCGGGCCGAAGTCGGCGAGGCGCGCGAAGCGGTTTTCGCCGTGACGATTCCCGAGGAACGCGGCAGCTTCAAGCGCTTTTGCGAACTGGTCGGCAACCGCAACGTCACCGAGTTCAACTACCGCATCGCCGACGCCACGCAGGCGCATATCTTCGTCGGCGTCCAGACGCACAATCGCGACGAGGGCGCGAAGATCGCGGCCAACTTCCAGCGTCACGGCTTTGCCACGGTCGACCTGTCGAACGACGAGCTGTCCAAGCAGCACATCCGCTACATGGTCGGCGGCCATTCGCCGCTGGCGCGCGACGAACTGCTGTACCGCTTCGAATTTCCGGAGCGGCCCGGCGCGCTGATGAAGTTCCTCTCGTCGATGAATCCGAACTGGAACATCAGCCTGTTTCACTACCGCAACCAGGGCGCCGACTACAGTAATATCCTGGTAGGCATTCAAGTGCCGAAGGACGAAAAGCGCGTGTTCCAGGAATTCCTCGACACGCTTGGCTATCCTTATTGGGATGAGAGCGAAAACCCGGTGTACCGGCTGTTTCTCGCCTGAAGCCCGCACCGCGGCCCGGCGCCAGGCGGCGCCCGGCCCAACCGCCCGGGAATCGCAGTCATGTCATTCACGCTCAACGATAAGCTGGTGGTCGCCATCTCCTCGCGCGCGCTGTTCGACTTCGAAGAAGAGAACCGCGTCTACGAGCAGGGCGACCCCGCCGCCTATGAAAAACTGCAGCGTGAGCGCCTTGACGTGCCGGCGCAGCCCGGCGTCGCATTCGGGCTGATCCGCAAGCTGCTGGCGCTCAACACCCAGCGAGAGCACCGCGTCGAGGTCGTGATCCTCTCGCGCAGCGACCCGATCAGCGGCCTGCGCGCATTCCGCTCCTGCCGGGAGCAGGAATTGGCGATCGAGCGCGGCGTGTTCACGCGCGGCAGCCCGCCGTTCCGCTACCTGAAGCCGCTGGCCGCGCACCTGTTTCTCTCCGCCAACCGCGACGACGTGCAGGAGGCGCTGGCCGCCGGCTTTCCCGCCGCGCATGTCTACCCGCGCTCGACCGCGCAGGCCGAACTGCGGCCCGATGAGATCCGCATCGCTTTCGACGGCGACGCCGTGCTGTTCTCCGACGAGGCCGAGCAGGTCTACCAGGCCCGCGGCCTGCCGGAATTCATGCGCCACGAAGTGCAAAAGCGGGATATCCCGCTGGCGCACGGCCCGCTCAAGCCGCTGCTCGAAGCGCTACATCGGCTGCAGAAGCTGGCCGACGACGCCGCGACCATGCGCATTCGCACGGCGCTCGTCACGGCACGCGCGGCCCCCGCCCACGAGCGGGCGATCCGCACGCTGATGGCCTGGGAAATCGAAGTCGACGAGGCGATGTTCCTCGGCGGACTCGACAAGGGCACCTTCCTGCGCGAATTCCAACCCGACTTTTTCTTCGACGACCAACTGCGTCATTGCGAATCTGCACGCGAGGTCACCGCGACCGGCCACGTGCCCATTGGAATCACCAATCATGCAAGCTGAACACTCGCCGCTGGGCAAACCCGTCAATTACACCGAGCAATACGATCCCGCGCTGCTGTTCCCGATCGAGCGCCAGCCGGCGCGCGAGGCGATCGGCGTGCCCGCGCCGCTGCCCTTCTTCGGCGCCGACCTGTGGAATGCCTACGAGTTATCGTGGCTCAACCCGAAAGGCAAGCCGCAGATCGCGCTGCTCACCGCCATCGTGCCGGCCGATTCGCCCAACATCGTCGAATCGAAGTCCTTCAAGCTCTACCTGGGGTCGTTCGCGCAAACGCGCCTGGCCAATGCCGAGGCGGCGCGCCAGCTGATCCAGCAAGACTTGAGCGAGGCGTGCGGTGCGGCCGTACAGGTGCGGCTTACCGAAGCCACGCGTTTCGATCAACTGCGCCTGGCCGAGCTGGAAGGGCTGTCGCTCGACCGGCTCGACATCGAGACCGACATCTACACGCCGGACCCGACGCTGCTGCACGCCAATCACGACGAGGCGCCCGTCGAAGAAACGCTGGTGTCGAACCTGCTCAAGTCAAACTGCCCGGTGACCGGCCAGCCGGATTGGGGCAGCGTGCAGATCCGCTACGTCGGTGCGCCGATCGACCAAGCCGGCTTGCTCAAGTACCTGATCTCGTTTCGCAATCACACCGGTTTTCACGAGCAATGCGTCGAGCGCATTTTCATGGATATCCTGCGCGCCTGTGCGCCCGGCAAGCTGGCGGTCTACGCGCGCTACACGCGTCGCGGTGGCCTCGACATCAATCCGTTTCGCACCAACTTCAATCTGCCGCTGCCCGATAATCGGCGCAACGCACGGCAATAGAGCGTTACGGCGGCATCGCTGCGGCTGCGCCATCGGCATCAACACGACCCATCGAGATGAACGACACCCCCCATCAAAGCGGCATGATCGATATCGTCGACAAAGGCCTCGGGCCGCTCGAGACGCCTTTGCGTCCGGACGACACTGCCGGGCTGCGATGGCAATTGCTGCGCGAAGACCTCAGCCTGCCCGCCGCGGTGCTCTACGAGACGCGCCTGGCCCACAACCTGGACTGGATGCAGCGGTTCGTCGCCGAATATAGTCTCAAACTGGCGCCACACGGCAAGACCACCATGGCGCCCAAGCTGTTTGTCCGGCAACTCGCCGGCGGCGCCTGGGGCATCACGCTGGCCACCGCGCCGCAGACCCGCGCGGCTTACCAGCACGGCGTGAGGCGCGTGCTGATGGCCAATCAGTTGGTCGGCAAGCAGAACATGACGCTGATCGCCGAGCTGCTCGAAGACCCCGCCTTCGAATTTTTCTGCCTGGTCGATTCCGCCGCCAGCGTCGATCATCTTGGCCGCTTTTTTCGGGCGCGCGGGCAGACCATCCAGGTCCTGCTCGAACTCGGCGTGACCGGCGGGCGCACCGGCGTGCGCGACGATGCGGGCCTGCGCGCGGTGCTCGAAGCACTCGCGCAATGGCACGACTGCGTGGCGCTGGCCGGTGTCGAATTGTATGAAGGCGTACTCACGGATGAGAGCGAGATTCGTGCGCTGCTGCGGCGCGCCGTCGCCATTACCGGCGAACTGGCGCAAGCGGGGCGCTTCGCGCGCCAGCCTGCCATCCTCTCCGGAGCGGGCTCGGCGTGGTACGACGTGGTCGCCGAAGAATTCTCCAGGGCCGATACGGGCGTGCCGCTCGATATCGTGCTGCGTCCGGGTTGTTATCTCACGCACGACGCCGGTATTTACCAGGCCGCGCAAACGCAAATCCAGGCTCGCAATCCGATCGCTCACAAGATGCGTGCCGGCCTGTTGCCGGCATTGCAGCTCTGGGCCTACGTGCAATCGATTCCGGAACCGGGCCAGGCCATCGTCGCCCTGGGCAAGCGCGATACCGCGTCCGATGCCGGCATGCCTCGCCCGGCCAGCCACTTCCGCCCCGGCATCCAGGCACAGCCATCGCCCGCGCCCGCGCACTGGGAAGTCACTCGCATGATGGATCAGCACGCATTCCTGCATATCGCCCCTGGCGACGACCTGCAGGTGGGCGACATGCTCGCCTTCGACATATCGCACCCCTGCCTGACGTTCGACAAGTGGCGGCAGATTCCCGTGCTCGACGACGCCTACCGGGTCATCGACGTGGTCCAGACGTTCTTTTGACCGCGCGTGCGGACCACGCACTCCCACGCCTCAAAGGGACTGCTTGAGCTGCTCGAGGATGGCCGGGTTCTCCAGGGTGGAAGTGTCCTGGGTGATCTCCTCGCCCTTGGCGATCACGCGCAGCAGGCGCCGCATGATCTTGCCCGAGCGGGTCTTCGGCAGGTTCTCGCCGAAGCGGATGTCGCG
>JAGXBI010000306.1 GCA_018971155.1 Burkholderiales bacterium | reverse complement strand
GATTCGCGCCGCCGCGATCGACCAGGACGCCGCGCGCCTGATGGGGATCAACGTCAATCGCGTGATCGCCAGCGTGTTCGTCATCGGCCCGGTGCTGGGTGCCGTGGGCGGCCTGTTCATTGGCCTTTACTATCGCCAGACCTATTTCACGATGGGCTGGTCGTATGGCCTGAATGCCTTCATCGCCGCCATCATCGGCGGGATCGGCAACATTCCCGGCGCGATGCTCGGCGGCTTGCTGCTGGGCCTGTTCAACGCGTTTGCGGCCGGTTATGTGTCGAGCTCCTGGCAGGACGCGATCACCTTCGCGCTGCTCATCGCGATTCTTCTGGTGCGTCCGTCCGGCATTCTGGGCGAACGTGTCGCGGAAAAGGTGTAAGCCCATGACCAATCGCGCTACTGAAACCTCATCCGCACCGTCGACGGCACCGCACTCCATGTCAAACACCGCGTCTCAACCGCCCGGGCCGAACAAACTGCGGCGCACCATCGGGCCGCTGCTTTGGGTGCTCGGCCTGGCGCTGCCGCTGGTAGCGTCGCCGGCCTGGATCACTGTTGGCGGCATCTTTGCCATTTACGCGATCGTCGCCCTCTCGCAGGACATCGTGCTGGGCCGCGCCGGTATGTACGATATGGGCCATGCGGTCTATTTCGGCATCGGCGCCTACATCACCGCGATCCTGGCCCCGACCTTCAACTGGCCGATTCTGGCGACTATTCCCGTGGCGATCGTCGTCGCGGCTTTGCTCGGCGCGGTGCTCTCGGCCCCGATCGTCAAGCTGCGCGGCGATTATCTGCTGGTGGTGACGATTGGCTTCAACGCGATCTTCGTGCTGGCCATGAAGAACAACCTGTTCGGCCTGACCGGCGGGCCCGATGGCATCTTCGGCATCGGCGGGCCCTCGGTATTCGGTCATGCATTCGACTCGCAAAGCGATCTGTTCTATCTGAACTGGGTGGCCCTGGCGCTGGTGCTCTGGATGATGCGCAACCTCGATCGCTCGGCGCTCGGGCGCACCTTCCGGTACCTGAAATACGACGAACTCGCCGCCACCACGCTGGGCGTCAATGCGCACCGCTATAAAGTGGCTGCGTTCGCCCTGGCCGCCGGCGTGGCCGGTCTGGCCGGCTCCCTGTTCGCCATGCAGCTGTCGGCCGTCAGCCCCGGCTCGTTCCAGTTCGCCGATTCGGTGACGCTGTTCGCCATCGTGCTGGTCGGCGGCCAGGCCTCGGTGCCCGGCGTGCTGCTGGGTACCGCAATGATGTTCGTGGTGCCGCAGATATTTACCGACCTGGCGCAGTACCGTTACCTGGCCTTCGGCTTCGCGATGATCGTCATCATGGTGCTCAGGCCCCAGGGCATTTGGCCGGCAAGGAGGGGCGGGCAATGACTCAAACGACCATGATCCCGGCCGTGTCCGGCGAGACCCTGCTCGAACTGGAGGGCGTGGGCATCAGCTTCGGCGGCCTGCGCGCGGTGGACGACCTGAGCTTTCGCGTACAGCGCGGCCAGATCGTCGGCCTGATCGGCCCCAACGGCGCCGGCAAGACGACGGTGTTCAATCTGATTACCGGCGTCTACAAGCCGACCAACGGCCACATTCGCTGGCGCGGCCAGGAAGTCACCGGCCTGCAGCCGGACAAGATCGCCGCCCAGGGCATTCGCCGCACGTTTCAGACGATCCGCCTGTTTGCCGACATGACCGTGCTGGAAAACGTCGTCGCCGGCGAACATCTGCAGATCAAGCAGCGTTGGTGGCAGGGACTGTTGAACACGCCCGCGCAACGGCGCGAGGAGCAGGCGCTGGTCGACCGTGCGATGGAGGTGCTCAAGCAGCTCAATCTCGTCGACGTGGCGCATGAAAACGCCACCTCGCTGCCCTACGGCGTGCAGCGACGGGTCGAGTTGGCGCGCACGCTGGTCGCGCGTCCGGAACTGATCATTCTCGACGAGCCCGCGGCCGGCTTGAACGAGTTCGAATCGGCGGGACTTAACGACACCATCCGCGCCATTCGGGACGCGGGCGTCACCGTGATTCTGGTGGAACACGACATGAGCGTGGTCATGAACGTGACCGACAACATCGTCGTGATCAATTTCGGCAAGAAGATCGCGGAAGGCAAGCCCGCGGAAATCCGCAACAATCCCCTGGTGATCGAGGCCTATCTCGGCCAGGAGGATGACGATGAAGAGGAAGATCCGCTGATGCATGCGGTACATACCGGACAGGTGAGCTCATGAGCCTGCTCGAAGTCGAAGACCTGCGCGTCAACTACGGCCACATCCAGGCGCTCAAGGGGATTTCCCTGCAAGTTGCCGAACGCGAGGTGGTCGCCATCCTCGGCGCCAACGGCGCCGGCAAGACCACCCTGATGCGCACGCTCAGCGGCCTTATCACGCCGCAGTCCGGCAAGATCACCTTCGCCGGCACCGAGACGACCCGGCTGGGCGCCGACAAGATCGTGCGGCTGGGCATCGGGCAATCGCCCGAGGGCCGGCGTGTGTTCGGCACGCTGTCGGTGGCCGAGAACCTGCGCCTGGGCGGCTTCACCCGCCCGCCGGCCGAGATCGGCGAGAGCTGCGAATACGTCTACAAGATATTTCCGCGCTTGTACGAGCGGCGCGCACAGTTGGCCGGCACGCTCTCCGGCGGCGAACAGCAAATGCTGGCGATCGGCCGCGCGCTGGTCACCAAGCCCAAACTGTTGCTGCTCGACGAGCCGAGCCTCGGCCTCGCGCCGATCATCGTGCGCAACATCTTCCAGGTGCTGCGCGAGGTGCGCGACACGGGCGTGACGATCCTGATCGTCGAGCAGAACGCGCGCATGGCGCTCAAGCTCGCCGATCGCGGTTACGTGCTGGAAGTCGGGCGTCTTCAGCATGAAGGTTCGTCCAAGGAATTGCTGGCATCGCCGGAAATTCAAGCAGCATATCTCGGCCACGGTTGAAGTTGACACCGCAGTATCGAACGGGCTCCGCCATGGCGTTGCATCGCTGCCAATGCCATGGCGGAGCTCCATTTATTAAATCGGGTAACGAAATAATCGGCTGGTCTTGACTCCCTGCCGAGGGGTACAATGCGCGCAACGCAGGCACTCTGCCACTTGATCCGTCCGATTTCTCGTAGTTGACCGATCATTGCTCACGGCTTGCCGTGCCGCAGGGCTGCTTCGTGCGGTGCTTGCGTTCGCGCCCCCCACCTAACCTTTCCGCTGCACCGGGCGCGGGTCTCTTTGCTTCAGTTTGTCTTTCGTATCTCTAACGATGCAAGTCAACCACTGACGAGGAAAAGATCCATGTGCGACCAACATGATATCGGCCACGCCGATTCTCCCGCTTCGCTCTTGCGCCGCCAGGTGCTGCTGGGCGGCGCCGCCACCGCCACGCTTGCGAGCTGGTCCGCGCCGGACGCGCTGGCCAAGGGCGAGGCGGTAATCGATACGCCGCCCAATGCGATTTCGCCCGATCAGGCGCTCAAGCGTCTGCTCGCGGGCAATGCACGTTACGTTGCCAACGCGCCATCGCAAAAGGACTTCTCCGCCGGACGCGCGGCCCGCACCCGGGCGCAATACCCGTTCGCATCGATCGTCAGCTGCGCCGATTCCCGCGTGGCTCCCGAACTCGCTTTCGATCAGGGGCCCGGCGATCTTTTCGTGGTTCGCGTGGCGGGTAACTTTGTGAATGACGATGGCCTTGCAAGTCTCGAATACGGGGCGAAATTCCTCGGCATTCCATTCATCATGGTGCTGGGGCACACCAACTGCGGCGCCGTTGGCGCGGCAGTCAAAGTGGTCAAGGAGAACGCCAGGCTGCCGGGGCATCTGCCCGAGCTGGTCAATGCCATCAAGCCCGCCGTCAGAATCGCGCAAGGCAAAAAAAGCGGCAATCTGGTGGCCGACGCCACCGTCGAGAATGTGCGTCTGAACGTGCACCGGTTGATGGTGTCGCGGCCGATCATCGGCGAACTCGTCAAGGCCGGCAAGGTCGGCGTGGCCGGTGGCGTCTACGATCTGGCGACCGGCAAGATCGATCTGGTGTGATGCCCGGTGCCCGGCGCGAGTGTGCGCCGGGTAGCGCATTTGGGCGGCATCGGCGACACTATCGCCATTGCCGCACACTTCGGAATTCATCATGGCCCACAAATCCCCCGATACCGCTGATGCCGCACCGGCACACGATCTGCAAACGCGCGTGATTCACCCCCGCAACGACATACCCGATGGCTTTGCCTCCTTCTCGACGCCCATCGCGCGCGCCTCGACCGTGGTGTTCCCGAATCTGGCGGCGCTGCGCAACTACGACCCGCACAGCGATACGCAATGGCGCTACGGCCTGCATCACACGCCGACCTCGATGACCCTGGCGCAGCAAATCGCGGCGCTTGAGGGCGGCACGCACACGCTGCTGCAACCA